>JADZCV010000046.1 GCA_020851375.1 Nitrospirota bacterium
AAAAGCTTTATCTGGTACGGGAGACCAAGTCTACTCTTGACCGGGATAAGCGCCGGGAAACAGAGAACAAAAAAGTTGACTGCGGCAAGGCCCACTTTAAAGCGCTTGGCGTGAACTTTAAAGATGCGACAACTATCAACGAAGTATTACGGCCATAAATCCCCAATAAGCCCGACAGGCCATGCGGTATGGGAAGGCATAATAAAAAAGGGTTACAGCGAATGCTGCAACCCCTCTCATTTTTTTGGTAGCGGGGGCCGGATTTGAACCGACGACCTTCGGGTTATGAGCCCGACGAGCTACCAGACTGCTCCACCCCGCAGTATAAGAGCTTCCTTTTCAGGAAACAAATGCATTATATATTTTCTTTCAGATGCAAGTCAAGGTATTTCCCATTTATATTATTGAAAAATAAATATTGCTCCCCCTTGATTTTAATTCCGGATTTATGTTATTTAATATATCATAGTAAAAATAGGCGAGTTGAAGATTTAAAAACATTAACCTGTAAGGAGGTATTATGAAGAAACTGTTAATCGGTGTATTAGTGACAGGGGTATTGTCATCAGGTGTAGCATATGCTGCGAGCCAGGCACAGTCTAATACAGGATGTGGTTTGGGTGCTGTACTCATTGGTGAAAAAGGCAATGATTCATTGCTTGGACAGCTCGCTATGACATTATTAAATGGAACTTCCGCTAATCAGACATTTGGTATTACGTCAGGTACTTCAGAATGTAAGGCTCCGGCAAAGATTGTAAAGAATGAGAGATTGAATGAATTTGTTGTTGCCAACATTGACAACCTTTCTAAAGACATTGCAATGGGTAATGGTGAATCCCTTGATACAATGGCTGAACTGATGGGGATTTCCATTGATAAGAGGGCTGAGGTTTATAGTAAGATACAGGCGAACTTTGCGAATATTTTCACATCTGCATCCGTAGAAGCGCCCCAGGTTGTGGATAACATTGCTGCAATTATTCAATAGTCAAAAATCTATTATTTTATGAGACATCTCAGGAAGGGGTATGGATATAAAGTTTTATCCATACCCCTTTTCTTTTTGTTTATATCACTCAATTTAATTCTTACCACACCGGCTATTGCAAAAGAAGATGCATATCTTGACAGTTTGTTAAAGGAAACTGAGATAAGAAAATTATACAGTGACCGCTACTGGGATGTTCTTCTGCACTATAAAAATTCAATATCAGGTAAACAGAGTTTAGTGGATTCACCTGTGTTTTTCCTCTCATCTGACGGGAAGAATAATCCAAAGGCCGAAATTGAAGCAACAATCAGGGCTTTATTTATGGAAGATGAAATGAATGATCAGCATCCAAGATGCCGGTTTGTCGCAAGATATGCATGGCTAAAGGAAGTACTGAATATAGATGAGACAAGATTGCCGGACGTTACGTGCAAAGAATATAATGACGCTATAAGCAGGATTAATCCCAAAAAGGCGGTTTTTATATTTCCGGTTGGATATATGAATAGTCCTGCATCAATGTTCGGTCATACATTATTGAGGATTGACAGCTCATATCAAAGCAAACTCATCTCATATGCAGCAAATTATGCGGCATGGGCAAATGACAAAAACGGATTCATTTATGCTTTCAAAGGACTGTTTGGATATTACCTCGGATATTTTACAATTCTTCCTTATTATGAAAAGGTAATGGAATATAATGAACTTGAGCAGAGGGATATCTGGGAGTATGAACTTAACTTGTCAGAGGCGGAGGTCAGGAGAATGGTAATGCACCTCTGGGAACTCAGGGATATATATTCTTATTATTATTTTTTTGATGAAAACTGTTCCTATAATCTGCTCTTTTTGCTTGAGGCTGCAAGACCTTCTCTAAACCTTACCGGGAGATTCCATGGATGGGTTGTGCCGATTGATACGATCAGGGTTGTATTGGACAGCGGTATTGCAGGAGCTGCCGAGTACCGTCCTGCAAAGGCTACAAGGATAAGATATATCGCCTCTTTAATGGATGAGGAGACACAGGAACTGACGTTAAAGATCGTTAGAAAAGAGATTAAACCGGAAGAGTTGCAGCGGGTTAGTCCTGAAGATAAAATTAAGATACTTGACCTCAGTGCTGAGATAACCCAGTATGATTACGGAAAGAAACGGATGACGAAAGATGACTATCAGAAACAGTTTTTAAGTATCCTGACTGAACGAAGCAGGCTTGGGACAACAGGTGATACTGCCTATAATATTCCTGTTCCTGCATCTCCTGAAAAAGGTCATAAAACAAGTCTGCTCAGATTAGGTGCAGGTATTAAAAAAAACAATCTGTTCTATGAGGCGGGCTACAGGACTGCCTATCATGCGTTGTCAGACTTTGATGATGGATATATTGAAGGTTCACAGATAGTATTTCTCAATACGAATGCCCGCTACTATACCAAAGACAATAAGGTCAGGCTGACTGATTTTGATATAATAGATATTGTTTCCCTCTCTCCGGGAAGTATTTTTTTTAGGTCCCCATCGTGGAAGGTAAAGACAGGGTTTACAAGAAAGACCATATCAGGGGACAAAGAAATTCTGATTTACCAGTTAAACCCAGGTGCAGGTTTTGCATTTGAGAATTCTGTGACAGGCCTGACCTACTGTATGTTCGAGACAAACCTGAACGTGTCCGGCAGCCTTAAGGACAGTTATGCCTTTGGTCCTGGTGTGTCTGTTGGTTCACTACGCCTGATTACAGACTACTGGAAGATTAATGTCAGTTTAAAAGCAATGTCTTTTTTGTTTGGCGAGAAACATGATATTTACGAGGGCAGGGTTGTTCAATCATTTAAGATAGACCGGAATAACACCTTGAAACTGGATTTTGGTCTGGGCAGGGTTCAGAATGTTCATCAGGATGAGATGACGCTGAACTGGAATCATTATTTTTAGGGCGGGTTCCGGTAATGAAACGCTGGAGTAAATCAGGCGGTAAAATCATATTTTTAACATATTTGCTGATCCTGACCACAGGTTGTTCCTCTCTCTTCTTCTATCCCCAAAGGGAATTGATAGACAATCCGGCACTACTGAACATTAATTACCGTAATATTTATTTTAAAACACCAGATGGCGTGAACCTTAATGGCTGGTTACTCAAAACAAGGGTAAACAAGAATGGCACGGTTTTATTCCTTCATGGAAATGCTCAGAACATCAGCACCCATGTTAATAGTGTACTATGGCTGCTTGATTATGGGTACGACGTCTTTCTCTTCGACTACAGGGGCTATGGCAAATCAGAAGGCCATGTCAGTTTAAAAGGATCGCACTTAGATGCCATATCTGCTCTTGATGCCTTATTGAGCATGACGGATTCCAAAAAGAAGCGGGTTGTTGTATACGGGCAGAGTCTCGGAGGGGCAATTGCGGTCTATACTGTAGCCAATTCTCCTCATAAGGCAGCAGTTGATGCCATTATATTGGACAGTGCATTCTCATCATACCGGACAATCGCAAGAGAGAAGTTGGCAGCGCTGATTCTAACATGGCCTTTTCAGTACCCACTTTCATTTTTAATAAGTGATTATTACAGCCCTGTTAGATGGATAAAAAAGGTATATCCGGTACCCGTTTTGTTGCTCCACGGAGACAAAGACAGAGTAGTGGCGGTTGATCATAGCAGGATTATTTATAACAATGCGTTATCTCCTAAGGAAATTTGGGTACTCAAAGGCCTGGATCACATAGAAGGAGTCAGGGATGAAGGCGTAAGGTTGAGACTACTGAATTATTTAGATAAGCTTCCTGCTAAATGAGAAGGCCGCTTCGTAAATCTTCATCGTTTCCTTTACTCTTATTGACGTCAAATAACAAATTATGCTAATATTTAGAACGTGTTTTTGTGTCCTTACGGGGTGAAATGTGAAGCTTTCCGGTGCAGAGATACTTATAGAATCTTTAAAAAAAGAAGGGGTTGATACTGTATTTGGCATCCCCGGCGGAGTTGTTCTGCAGATATTTGACGTCCTTTGTAATGAAAAGGACATCAAATTCATCCTGACCCGGCATGAGCAGGGAGCGACTCATGCTGCTGATGGTTATGCCAGGGCTTCCGGAAAGCCTGGTGTGGCGATTGTTACATCTGGTCCAGGCGCTACCAACACAGTAACAGGCATTGCTACTGCTCACATGGATTCCATTCCCCTTATAGTCATTACAGGGCAGGTTGCAACAAAGATGATTGGGAATGATGCCTTTCAGGAGGCTGACATAGTTGGTATAACAAGGCCATGCACAAAATATAATTTTCTTGTCAAAGATGCAGATGACCTTGCCAATACGGTTAAAGAGGCATTCTATATTGCAAAGACCGGACGCCCGGGACCTGTGCTTATTGATATCCCCAAGGATGTTTCCTCGGCAAAGACCGAGTTTATTTATCCCGACAAGGTCTCGCTAAGGAGTTACAGCCCGACTTATCATGGCAACAAGTGGCAGATAAAGCAGGCAGCCCAGGCCATTGCAAAGTCAAAGAGGCCTGTTATTTATGCAGGGGGCGGTGTAATACTCTCGAATGCCCATAAAGAGCTTGCAGAGATGGCTGAATTTAACAGGATACATGTTGCGCTTACCCTGATGGGATTAGGCGGTTTTCCCGGGACACACCCGTTATTCCTCGGAATGCTCGGGATGCACGGAACGTATGCCGCCAATATGGCTGTTCATGAGTCGGACCTGGTAATTGCTATTGGTGCGAGGTTTGATGACAGGGTTACAGGAAAGGTCACTGAATTTGCCCCCCGGGCAAAGTTTATCCATATTGACATAGACCCTACGAATATACGGAAGAATATTCATGTGGACATCCCTATTGTCGGAGATGTAAGGAATGTCCTTATTGAGTTGAATAAGGAACTGCATTTGCTAGAGGGTCAGAGGGCAGAGTGGAATGCCGACAGAAAGCCATGGCATGCACAGATAGAAGATTGGGAAGATGAGCACCCGCTCTCATACAAGAAGAGTTCCAGGAAGATTAAGCCGCAGTATGTAATTGAAAAGATATATGAACTTACAGGCGGGGACGCAATTATATCAACTGATGTCGGTCAGCATCAGATGTGGGTGGCCCAGTATTTTAAATTCGACCAGCCGAGGACATGTCTTACCTCAGGAGGACTCGGGACGATGGGATTTGGACTGCCTGCTGCAATGGGCGCACAGGCTGCATGGCCTGACAAGCTTGTATTCAATTTTGCAGGGGATGGCAGCTTTCAGATGAACTCGCAGGAAATAGCCACTGCAGTCGCAAACAATCTGCCTGTGAAAGTTGCAATCCTGAATAACGGTTCGCTCGGAATGGTGAGGCAGTGGCAGGAGCTGTTTTTTAACCGTCACTACGCCGGAAGTATCCTTGGCAATACACCTGACTATGTAAAACTTGCCGAGGCCTACGGTGCTGTCGGTCTCAGGGCTGTGACTACTTCTGAAGTTGAGGCGGTAATAAAAGAGGCTATCAGTATAAAAAGGCCTGTAATAATGGACTTTGTTGTTGATCCTGAAGAGAACGTATTTCCAATGGTTCCTGCAGGCGGCGGTAACTGTGATATGATATTCGGGCCGGAAGAGAAAACAAGACCTGAGAAAGAGGCCAGGCAGAAGAAGGATAAGTCAAACTCAGTCCTCCCTGCATGAGGTCAACTGCCTGATACAATAATATAAAGGATTAATAATGTCTGTCTCACAACATATAATCAGTATTCTTGTTGAAAACAAGTTCGGCGTCCTGTCAAGGGTGGCGGGTCTTTTCAGCGGGAGGGGGTTTAACATTGACAGCATCTCTGTCGGACCATCCGTTGAGCCCTCAACGTCACAGATTACCATTGTGACCATGGGTGATGAACGTATCATTGAGCAGATAACAAAGCAATTAAACAAACTGATAGATGTCATCAAAGTGGTGGACCTGGCTGAAAAGGATTATCTGGTCAGGGAGACTGCTCTTATCAAGATTCACACAAGCAGGGCAGAAGACAGGAGTGAGGCGCTCAGAATAACCGAGATATTCAGGGCAAGGGTGGTTGATTCAACGCCAGCAACTTATACAATAGAGATTACAGGTGATGAAAACAGGATTGAGGCGATAATAAATCTGCTGCGTCCACTTGGTATCAGGGAGATTGTGCGGACTGGCAAGATAGCTATTGCGAGGGAAGAGGTCAAGGTGCCTGCTTTACTGGAAGTAAAGCGGGTAAAGGCGTAGCAAATTGCTTTCAACTTATTGCTAAAGAAAGAGGGGGTTTAATGAATATTTATTACGACAAGGATGCTGAGCTGAAAAACATTACTGATAAAAAGGTGGCTGTCATTGGTTATGGCAGTCAGGGGCATGCCCATGCAAATAATCTTAAGGAGTCAGGAGCAGAGGTCGTTATCGGATTACGAAAGGGTAGTTCGTGGATAAAGGCTCAGGCGGCTGGTTTTGAGGTGTTATCAGTCAGCGAAGCAGTACGCGTATCAGATGTCGTAATGATACTTGTCCCTGATGAGCTGCAGGGTGATCTGTACAGGGAAGAGATCGCTCCAAATCTGCGCAAAGGCACTTACATTGCCTTTGGACATGGATTTAATATCCACTTCGGCCAGATAGTACCTGACCCGTCTCTGAATGTTTTCATGGCTGCACCGAAAGGGCCCGGACATCTTGTCAGACATGAGTATACCAAAGGAAGCGGTGTGCCTGCCCTGATTGCAATTCATCAGGACCCTTCAAGGAACACAAAGGCTGTTGCCCTTGCGTATGCCTCTGCAATTGGCAGCGGCAGGACAGGGATTATAGAAACGACCTTCAGGGATGAGACTGAGACTGACCTGTTTGGAGAGCAGGCTGTGCTCTGCGGCGGAGCTACTGCATTAATTATGGCAGGATATGAGACGCTTACAGAGGCCGGATATTCACCTGAGCTGGCGTATTTTGAGTGTCTGCATGAGCTAAAACTGATTGTTGATCTGATATATCAGGGTGGCATATCCAACATGAGGTATTCCATCAGTAATACTGCCCAGTACGGGGATCTGACACGCGGTCCCAGGGTAGTAAATGAGGAAACAAAAAAAGAGATGAAGCGAATCCTTGAAGAAATACAGAGCGGACAGTTTGCAAGGGAGTGGATGCTTGAGAACAAGGCAAACCGACCTGTATTCAATGCCCTTACAAAAAGGGGTCAGGAACATTCTATAGAGAAGGTAGGTGCGAGCCTCCGCGCAATGATGCCATGGTTATCCAAAGACAAGCTGGTTGATAAGGAGAAGAACTGAGCCCGGCATGGAGGAATAGATGAAGAGGGAGCGGTCCCCTATTGCGGTAGAAGGGATCCCGTTTGTAATTATTGCAGGGATTATATCTCTGATTTTCTGTTTTGCAGGTCTTATAATACCTGCCGGTATATTCTCTTTAGTTACCCTGTTTATAATCTGGTTTTTTCGTAACCCTGAGCGCACAACACCTCAGGGTGAACGCAATGTAATATCTCCTGCTGATGGTAAGATCATTGAAATAAAAGAAGATGCCGAGACAAGAATTCTGAAGAAGAGGATGCTGAAGATAAGCATATTTATGAACCTCTTTAATGTCCATGTAAACCGCATCCCATGTAACGGCAGGGTAATTGACATACTGTATAATCCAGGCAAGTTTGTTTCTGCAAATCTGGATAAGGCATCGCTCGAGAATGAACAGAATGCAGTCGTCCTTGAGACTCCGTCAGGTGAGAAGGTCATATTTATCCAGATCGCCGGATTAATAGCCCGAAGGATAGTCTGCTGGTTAAGAGCAGGTCAATTTGTCAGGAGGGGAGAACGGTTTGGATTGATACGGTTCGGTTCCAGGGTTGATGTCTATCTTCCTGCCGGGACTGAAGTGATGGTATCATTAGGAGATAAGGTTAAGGCCGGTGAGACTATACTTGCTGTATTGAAGTAATATTACTGAGAGGAGAATATTATGAAAGGGGAGTCGAACAAGAAGATCGGAGTATTCATCCTGCCGAGCATTCTGACAGCCGCAAATCTTTTCTGCGGTTTTTTTGCAATTGTGTCAGTGCTGAATTCGGACTATATCACAGCGGCCATTGCAATACTCGTTGCCATGCTTTTTGACGGCTTTGACGGAAAGATTGCCCGTTTGACAAATTCAACAAGCCGCTTTGGGGTGGAATTTGATTCCCTCTCAGACCTTGTTTCTTTTGGTGTGGCCCCGGGTCTTCTTATTTATACCTGGGCATTGAACGGATACGGCAAGATAGGATGGCTCGCAGTATTTCTTTTTGTCGTGTGTGGTGCAATGAGGCTGGCAAGGTTTAATGTCAGGACCTCTGTTTCGGATAATAAATATTTTCTTGGTCTGCCTATTCCGGCGGCAGCAGGAGTAATTGCGACTGTCGTAATATTCGATCATCACATACTGGAGATGGGAAAAGAGGTAAGGCCCATCGTAGTGCTAATTATGACGTATCTCCTTGCCTATCTGATGGTTAGCACCATAAAGTACAGGAGTTTCAAGGATGTCCACCTTGGAGAGAGAAAGCCCCTTTCTGCACTTGTTGCTGCCGTACTTCTGCTTATTGTGGTGGTTGCAGAGCCCCAGATTATGCTGTTTGCCATTTTCATACTTTATGCATTGTCAGGGCCTGTTGAAAGGGGATTAGTCCCATTCAGCAGGCTTGTAAGGAGAAAGTCTCACGAAACCGGAGTTCATAAGGGATAAAGAAACACAGGGAGTTTTACGTTGCGTAAGATCAGGATTTTTGACACGACCCTGAGGGATGGAGAGCAGTGCCCAGGGGCCAGCATGAATAAGGAAGAGAAGCTTACCGTTGCCCGTCAACTGGCCAGGCTGAATGTGGATATTATTGAGGCAGGGTTTCCTGTGGCATCCCAGGATGATTTTGAGGGTGTCAGACTGATTGCAAAAGAGGTAAGGGGGCCGGTGATTGCGGGCCTGGCCAGGGCCAGGAAGGAAGATATTGAGAGGGCGGGCGAGGCAGTATCTGTTGCAGAGAGGTCAAGGATACATACATTTATTGCAACTTCAGAGATTCACATGCAGAGAAAGCTCAGGATGAGCAGGGATGGCGTGCTTGAAGCGGCTGTTGCCGCTGTCAGACTTGCAAGACAGCTTACGGATGATGTTGAGTTTTCTGCTGAAGACGCATCTCGCAGTGACATTGATTTCCTGTGCAGGGTAATTGAAGCGGTAATAGGCGCCGGGGCCTCGACTGTTAACATCCCTGACACAGTAGGCTATGCACTGCCTGGTGAATTTGGGGAATTAATCTCACAAATATTTAACAGGGTGCCTAACATAGACAAGTCAGTAATCAGCGTCCATTGTCATAATGACCTTGGTCTTGCCGTTGCCAATTCCCTGTCTGCAGTTCTTTCAGGCGCTGGTCAGGTGGAGTGTACTGTCAATGGCATCGGCGAGAGGGCAGGTAATGCCTCGCTTGAAGAGGTCGTGATGGCAATTAAGACAAGAGGGCCGTTTTTCAATGCTGATACCGGAATCAACACCCAGGAGATTTATAAGACAAGCCGTCTTGTCAGCAGTATAACCGGCATGGTGGTTCAGCCCAACAAGGCCATAGTGGGTGCAAATGCCTTTGCCCATGAATCCGGTATTCATCAGGACGGCCTGCTTAAAGACAAACGGACTTACGAAATTATGACACCGGAGTCAGTAGGTATACAGATGCATAAACTTGTTCTCGGAAAGCATTCAGGCAGGCATGCATTCAAAAATAAACTTGAAGAGCTGGGATATAGTTTATCTGATGAGGAGATAAATAAGGCCTTTGACAGATTCAAGCATGTCGCAGACCAGAAAAAAGAGGTCTTTGAGGAGGACATTGAGGCTATTGTCTCAGAAGAAGTGTACCGTATTCCTGAGAAGTATGTGCTGAAATATATTTATGTTGAAAGCGGCAGCGATAAGACACCTGTAGCTACTGTAGAAATTGAGATTGACGGGAAGCGTGTCAGAGAAGTATCATCAGGCGATGGACCTGTAGATGCGACATACAGGACAATAAAGCTGATCACGAATGCATCGAGTCATCTTCGTTCATATGAAGTAAAGGCCATTACCGGAGGTACTGATGCACTGGGTGAGGTGACTGTAAGGGTGGATGAAGGCGGAAGGACTGTGGTTGGACAGGGTGCAGATACAGACATAATAGTAGCCAGTGCAAAGGCGTATCTGAATGCATTAAACAAACTGGCGTACAGGAATCGCAGGTAATCAGGTCACAGGGGACATATTTAAAATATGTCCCTGCACACTGGCAGATGGGGATTATATATGGGAATGACGCTTACAGAAAAGATATTGGCTAAACATGCAAAGAAGGGTTGTGTTTCGCCAGGTGATAATATATGGGTTGACGTTGACCTTCTTATGACCCATGATGTCTGCGGCCCGGGCACCATAGAGATATTCAGGAAGGAATTTGGCGCAGGCGCGAAGGTCTGGGACAGGGATAAGGTGGTTATTATCCCGGATCACTACATTTTTACACAGGATACTTATGCAAGGCGAAACATTGATATACTGCGTGAATTTGTCATTGAGCAGGGCATAAGTCATTTTTATGATGCCGGATCATCTGACTATAAAGGGGTGTGTCATGTAGCACTTGCTGAAGAAGGGCACACGAGGCCTGGAGAGGTGCTGTTTGGCACAGATTCGCACACCTGCACTGCCGGTGCATTCGGGGAGTTTGCAACCGGTATAGGAAACACGGACGCGGCATTTATTATGGGGACCGGAAAGCTCTGGGTCAAGGTGCCGCCTACCATGAAATTTGTTTTTGACGGAGAGGTGCCGCCCTATCTTATGGCCAAGGATTTAATACTCCACGTAATCGGTGATATTGGTGTGGATGGAGCGACATATAAGGCTATGGAATTTGCAGGAGACGGCATATCAATGCTTTCTGTCGAGGAGAGGATGACTCTTTGCAATATGGCAATAGAAGCAGGTGGAAAGAACGGGATAATTGCCCCTGACGAAAAGACACTCCGTTTTGTGTCTGAAAGGTATAAAGGCAAAGTTGAGGCAGTGTATGGTGACAAGGACGCGAGATATGCATCTGTAAAGACATATAATCTCAGAGAGCTTGAACCTGTTGTGGCAAAACCTCATTCTCCTGATAACAAGGCGCTTGTCAGCGATGTAAAGGGCACCAGGATAGACAGGTGTTACATTGGTTCATGCACCGGCGGCAAGGTGGAGGACTTCAGGGCAGCGGCAAAGATACTCCGCGGGCACAGTGTAAAGGTCGAGACATTTGTAGTGCCTGCAACCACTGAGGTTGAGAGGCGCATTAAGGATGAGACGATTGATGGTGAGAGCGTATATGCAATTTTGGAGAAGGCCGGGGCAAAGATAGCCGGAGGGCCGTCCTGTGCCGCATGTCTTGGTGGTCCTTCTGACACATTTGGCAGGACTCACGGCAATGAGGTATGCATCTCAACCACAAACAGGAATTTTCCGGGACGTATGGGATCAAGGCAGTCGCAGGTTTACCTGGCTTCCCCGCTGACAGTCGCGGCATCCGCACTGCGCGGAGTTATCACTGACCCAAGGGAGTTTATATGAAAGACACAATAAGGGGGACGGTCTACGTCCTTGGAAATGATATTGATACGGATCAGATCATTCCGGCCCGTCACCTCGTATACAGTCTCAGTGATCCTGAAGAGAGGAAACAGTATGGCAGATTTTCTTTATCAAGCGTGCCTGACGGACAGGCTGGCTTGCCTGATGGAAATATCAGGTTCGTAGCTGAAGGTGAATGCAGGTCTCAGTTCAATATCATAATTGCAGGGAAGAATTTCGGATGCGGCTCATCAAGGGAACATGCACCTGTGGCGCTGAATATTGCAGGTGTAGAGGCTGTAGTAGCAGAGTCGTATGCAAGGATCTTTTACAGAAACTCTGTAGACGGAGGGTTCTATCTGACTTTTGAAACGGGTGAGCACCTTTTCAGGGAGTTTAAGACAGGTGATGTTGCTGAAATTGATGTCAGGAAGTCTGTTGTGCACAATCGCAGAACCGGGAAATCATATCATCTGAATCCGCTTGGAGATGTGGAAGAAATATTAAGCGCAGGCGGTATCTTTGCATATGCGAGGAAAACAGGGATTATAAGTTAATGATCAGGGAAGGGAGATTATGGGCAAGAGTTATAAAATAGCTGTATTTCCGGGTGATGGCATCGGTAAAGAGATTGTGCCTCAGGCCCTGCGTGTCATTGAAAAAGTGTCAGATAAATTTGGAATAAACATCAAGACTGACGAGGCGCTCATTGGCGGAAGTGCAATAGACAAATATGGCATACCTCTTCCTGATGATGCCTTGTCCATTGCCCTAAACAGTGATGCCGTTTTATTGGGAGCTGTAGGGGGGCCAAAATGGGAGGGGCTTGACTACTCAATTCGTCCTGAAAGGGCGCTTCTTGGACTCAGGGAGAAACTCGGACTATACGGTAATCTCCGCCCTGTAAAATTATTTTCTGCGCTTGCAGATGCCTCCACACTGAAACGTGAGGTGATTGACGGTATAGACATTTTGGTGATAAGAGAGCTTACAGGGGGTATCTATTTTGGGAAGCCGAGGGGTGTGGAAAAATATGAAGGCGGGGAGAAGGGGATCAATACCGAGGTTTATACAACACCTGAGATAGAGCGGATTGCAAGGCTTGCTTTTGAAGTTGCACGGGGCCGAAGGAAGAAGGTCTGCTCAGTGGACAAGGCAAATGTACTTGAATCATCCGAGTTGTGGAGGAGGATAGTTTCTGATATTCATAAGGGATATAAGGATGTCGAACTGTCGCATATGTATGTTGACAACTGCTCCATGCAGTTGATAAGAAATCCGAGGCAGTTTGATGTTATACTTACAACCAATATGTTTGGAGACATCCTGAGCGACGAGGCTGCTATGCTTACAGGTTCTATCGGGATGCTGCCTTCTGCGAGCATTGGCGGAAAGGTTGCGATTTATGAACCCATACATGGAAGCGCTCCTGATATTGCAGGTAAGGAAAAGGCAAATCCAATTGCAACAATACTATCTGCAGGCATGATGTTCAGGTATTCCTTTAAGATTGATGAAGGATATTCAATTATTGATGATGCGGTAACAAGGGTGCTTGACAAGGGCTACAGGACGCCGGATATCTATTATCCCGGCAATAGGGCTGCAGGGACAAAGGAAATAACGGATCTGATCCTCAATGAGATTGCTTAAGATGTCATTATTTGACAAGAGACGATTTATGTGGTTAATATTTTTCATATCGGCCGGTATGGTCATTCTTTCAGGTGGCTGTGCAACGGTAGATCCCGGATTACTCAATGATGGACCTTATATAGTATCCACATACCCGTCCACCGGCGATTTTAATATATCAAGATATACAGATATAAGTATCAGATTCAGCGAAATAATGGAACCGGGCGCTGATATCGGTTTTGATTTACTGGCCCAGGGGGTTAAAATTGACGGTACATTGCGATGGATAGACTCAAATACAACACTTGTTTTCAGGCCGTATAATCCCCTGAGTGTCAATACCTTTTATCAGTGTATAGTCAAACAGGGCCAGTCGAAAGATGGTAAATATCTTACTGGAGTGCCTTACGTATGGATGTTTACCACCGGTAATTAATCACGAAATTTAATTAAAATCTGACATGTTGAATATTTGGAGGGGAGATGCGCAGGAAGGATAAATATAATGTTGCCGTTGTAGGCGCTACAGGTGCTGTAGGAAAGGAAATGACAGCGGTGCTTGAAGAGCGCAAGTTTCCGGTTGATCAACTGAGATTGTTTGCATCCGAAAGGTCGGCTGGTGAATCGCTTACATATATGAACATGGATTATGTCGTGGAACTGCTGCAGGAAGATGCCTTCAGCGGAATTGATATTGCGCTTTTCTCTGCCGGCGAGGAAATTAGCCTGCGGTTTGCACCGGTTGCTGTAAAGGCCGGCGCTGTGGTAATTGATAACAGCTCCGCTTTCAGAATGGATCCGGATGTGCCTCTCGTGGTTCCCGAGGTCAATCCGGATGCTGCCATGAAACACAGGGGAATTATTGCAAATCCAAACTGTTCCACCATACAGATGGTAGTGGCATTAAAGCCATTACATGACAAGGCAAGAATAAAACGGATCGTTGTTACGACTTTTCAGTCTGTGTCAGGCAAGGGTAAAGAGGCAATGGACGAACTATTTGAACAGACCAAGTCCCTTCTTAGTTTTCAGGATGTAAAGGTTGAGGTCTTTCCGCATCAGATTGCTTTTAATTGCCTTCCGCATATTGACATGTTTCTTGATAATGCCTATACAAAAGAAGAAATGAAGATGGTGAATGAAACGAGAAAGATACTTGGTGATGAAAGCATCAGGATTACTGCCACGACTGTAAGGGTACCTGTGTACATTGGTCATTCAGAGGCCGTTAATATCGAAACAGAAGAGAATATCAGCGCGAATGAGGCCCGGGCTATATTGTCCGCAGCGCCTGGTATTGTCGTCTATGATGACCCAAAAAGGAACATATATCCCCTTCCTGTGGATTCTGCCGGGAAGGATGAGGTCTTCGTCGGGAGGATTCGGGCAGATGAGTCTATAGCAAATGGTCTGAATCTTTGGATAGTTGCGGATAATCTTAGAAAAGGCGCTGCTACGAATGCTGTGCAGATTGCTGAGATACTGCTTGAAAGGGTAAATAATTAATGAACAGGATATATCTTGATAATGCAGCGAGCACACCTACGAGGCCTGAAGTTATAGATGCCATGCAGCCTTTTTTTAAAAACTGTTTTGGTAATCCGTCGAGTGGTCACTTTTTTGGCAAGGAAACTGCTAATGCTATAAATGAGGCACGTTCAAGAATTGCCCAGATGATTGGCGCAAGGGATGAAGAGATTATTTTTCTGAGCGGGGGGACAGAGTCTGATAATCTTGCAATATTCGGTACAGCATATGCCAACAGGGATAAGGGAAGGCATATTATAACTACAAAGATCGAACATAGCGCAGTTCTTGAACCATGCAGATTCCTTGAACGGGAAGGCTGGAAGGTTACTTATCTTCCTGTTACAGGAGATGGATTTGTGGACCCTGATGATGTTCGGGCCGCAATATCAGATGACACCATACTTATATCCGTAATGCATGCAAACAATGAGATAGGCACTATTCAGCCATTGAAGGAAATTGGTTTGATAGCAAAGAAATTTGATGTGTATTTTCACACTGATGCTGTTCAGACATTTTCACACATACCTGCAAAGGTGGATGATTATCTCGCTGACCTTCTGTCTTTTTCCAGTCATAAGTTTTACGGTCCAAAAGGTGCGGGCGGATTGTACGTGAGAAAGGGGACCGCTATATCACCTCATCTGTACGGCGGGACTCAGGAGTTCAGGCTTCGGGGCGGCACTGAGAATGTGCCTGGGATTGTCGGAATGGGGAAGGCTGCACAGATGTCCATGCTTGAGATGGATGCACAGATCAGTTACATTACTTCGCTTAGGGATAAATTGATGAAGTCACTCCTCGAGATAGAGGGCGTAAGGTTAAATGGCCATGAAAAGCAGCGCCTGCCGAACAACATCAATATTGTTGTTGACTATGTTGACAGCGAGGCTATGATCATTAATCTTGACTTCAAGGGTATAGCCGTATCATCAGGGGGTGCATGCATATCTGCAATGAAGGGCCCCTCCCATGTACTTACTGCCATAGGGTTATCCTATGAAGAGGCGAGATCTTCCCTGCGAATAACGCTGGGTAAGGATAATACTGAAGAAGAGCTGGGTTATTTCCTTGATGTATTTAAGGATGTGGTGAATAATCTCCGGGACATGTCTCCTGTATTTCAGGGCAGGCGTCCAGGAAACAATTAGTATAAATCCCCTCCGATTAAATATTAAAAGTGACTTCATGATTAATCTGAGTGATTACGATTATCCGTTTGACCCTTCATTGATTGCCCAGTATCCGGAATCAAAGCGGGATGATTCCCGCCTTCTTGTCCTGAACAGGACTGACGGGACTGCCGGACACAGGAAATTCAGCAATGTAATTGAAAGCCTGAGGCATGGCGACGTCCTTGTACTGAATAATACCCGGGTGATTCCCTGCAGGGTGACTGGTGAAAAGGAAGGCACAGGCGGCCGCGTCGAGCTGTTGTTTTTGAAGAAACTTGATGAAAACAGCTGGGAAGCCATGTCAAACAGGAAATTAAGGCCAGGGACAGGGATAAGATTTTCTGATTATTGCCGGTGCGAGGTATCAGGTGTGGCAAAGAATCATTATATCGTGAAGTTTGCTCATCCGTCGGAGCTGAAGAGATTGTTTTCAGAGATAGGGCAAATGCCTGTTCCGCCATACATCAGGAGGGAATCATGTGAAGAAGACAGGGAGCGTTATCAGACTGTGTATGCACTGGAAGACGGGGCTATTGCAGCCCCGACAGCAGGACTGCACTTTACCCGGGAGCTCATGCAGGCATTGACAAATCATGGGGTCTCTGTTGTTTACATTACTCTTCATGTCGGCATAGGTACGTTCAGGCCTGTCAAATCAGAGTATATAACGGATCACCAGATGGAGAATGAATGGTTTAAGGTTTCTGAAGAGGCTGCGGAGCATATAAGGCAGACTAAGGAAAAGGGAGGGCGTGTCATAGCAGTGGGTACGACTTCCGTCAGGGCGCTTGAACAGGCTTCAATAGATGGAGTGTTAAAGCCTGCAGAAGGTGAAACAGGGCTTTTTATTTATCCTGGTTACAAGTTTAATATTGTTGATGCAATGATAACAAACTTTCATCTCCCGAGATCTACATTATTTATGCTTGTTACAGCATTTGCAGGCAGGGAGAATATATTGAACGCCTATGCTGTGGCTGTTGAGAAGAAGTACAGATTCTATAGTTACGGCGATGCAATGTTAATCATCTGAATCATATATGGGGTGCTGATTGCGGGAATTAAGGCATATTTCAAAGAAGCAAGTCAGGAAAAAAAGGAACAAAATACGGAGAATGACAGCCGTTTTCCTGATAATGATTTTGATCCTTGCCGGAAGTGTGTATTTTCTCCGTAAAAAGCCGGGAGGTGTTAATGTTGATTTAAAGCCGGGCAATATCTACACGAAAGTTAAGGATCAGGAGCAAAATACTGATGCGGAAGAAGGCACCAATGATTTTACATTTTATAAAGTACTCAACAGCAAGGAGGGTGATGTAATTCCGTTTAAAGTTGAACCGTCGAAACCTGATGCGGATCGTAATAAATACAAAGAACCTCCGGTTGATAAAAAAACTGAAGAGATAGACAGCGAGATATTAAAAAAGATAGAGACAAGGGATAATGAGGGTATAATTTATACGGTTCAGATAGCTGCGCTGAAACAGGAAAAGGCTGCTAATGAGATTGCAGGTCTAATCATGTCAAAAGGCTTTGCCCCGTATGTAATCAGGGATGACAAATCAGCGAGTATTCCCATATTTAAGGTGAGAATCGGAAAGTTCCTGTCAATAGTGGATGCAAATGAGGTTGCTTCAGTCCTGAAAAGAGAAGGGTTTGCTACCTACGTAATAAAAACTTCCAAAAATGATTAACTCTGGTAATAATTATGCTGGCGCGGGTATTGAGCAGTATTATCACAGGGGTGGACGCTTCAATCGTTGAGGTTGAGGCAGACCTTGTTTACGGACTTCCTCTTTTTACTATAGTAGGCCTGCCTGATACCGCTGTGCGGGAGAGCAGGGAGCGGGTTAGGTCTGCACTTAGAAATGCCGGTTTTAAACTTCCCCCAAAAAAGATAACGGTGAACCTTGCTCCTGCAGATCAGAAAAAGGAAGGGGCGCTGTATGATTTACCTGTAGCAATAGCTATCCTGTGTGCAGAGGGACATGTCAGGAGTGAGGCAATTAAAGACCTTATGTTTATAGGAGAGTTGTCTCTGTATGGCCGTACAAAGCCTGTAAAGGGTGCCCTGTCTATCGCCATAGCCGCAAAGAATGCCGGACTGAAGGGGTTGTTTCTACCAGGAGATAATGTGGAAGAGGCTGCAATTATCGGCGGTATAGATATCTACGGGGTTGACACGCTGCAACAGGTTATCGGGTTGCTTGCCTGCAATGTGCTGCCGGAACCTCATCGAAGAGGCTGTCGTCTTCCATCGGTAATAAGCGCCTCATATGACACAGATATGTCGGAGGTAAAGGGACAGGAACATGCCAAGAGGGCGTTAGAGGTTGCGGCAGCAGGCGGGCACAATGTATTGATGATTGGTCCTCCCGGCTCAGGCAAGAGTATGCTTGCAAAAAGACTATCAACAATTCTTCCGGATATCAGCTTTGATGAGACGATAGAGACGACCAGAATTCACAGTCTTGCCGGAGTATTAAATCAGGATGAGCCGGTCATGAAATATCGGCCGTTCAGATACACACATCATACTATTTCCTATGCAGGTATTGCAGGCGGTGGAAGCATCCCAAGGCCAGGAGAGATCAGCCTTGCCCATAACGGAGTCCTGTTTCTGGATGAGATGCCAGAATACAGGCGGGATGTCCTCGAGGTACTGAGACAACCCATGGAGGATAGATGTATTACAATCTCGAGGGCCGGAAGCACTGTAAAATATCCGGCAAGGTTTATGCTTGTAGGCGCCATGAATCCCTGTCCGTGCGGTTACTTTTCAACGGCTGACAGGGACTGCGTGTGTTCACCAATCCAGATAAAGAGATACCGAAGCCGGATATCGGGTCCATTGCTGGACCGTATTGATATACATGTGAATCTTCCGCCTTTATCTGCAAGGGAAATCAGGACTGACTGCAGCGGAGAAACTTCTGCAGAAATCAGAAAGCGTGTCAATATGGCAAGAGAGTGCCAGAGGACAAGATACAACGGCGAGAAAGGCATATACTGCAGCGCTGACATGAAGGAATCGCATGTCAACAGGTACTGCCGTATTAATGCGGAATCAGGCAGACTGATTGAGCATTCAATGGAAAGGCTGGGAATCAGCGTCAGAGGTTATGTCAAGATTTTAAAGGTTGCAAGAACTATCGCAGATCTCGATTTGAGAGAGGACATATTGACACAGGATGTGGCTGAGGCGATAGGGTATAGAATGTTGGACAGGAATATAGTATGATATTCGATTATCCTTCCCTGCATTTGGAAGTTTGTGGGAATCAATACGACTCAGAGCTTGCAAATGGGGATGAACCGTCATGGGCCTGGGCTCACAAGGGGTCATGAAAACGTCATTCCCGCGTAAGCGGGAATCCAGACCGAGGCCTGATTCTGGATTCCCACTCCCCGCATAAATCCTGCGGGGACAGGTTTCGTGGGAATGACGGGTACATAGGAGCAATTTCAGGTGAAACGTAAGCGAAGTCTTAAGGTCAGATTAGCTGTACTTTTTGCAGCAATTATTCTGATTGCAGCCGGTATTGCCGCCGGTATTGGATTTTTTCTTGTGTACAGGAATTTGCCGCGGGTTGAGTCTCTGAGGGAATACAGACCGAGCCTTGTCAGCCGCATATATTCAGATGACAATAAAATAGTTGGTGAATTCTATGTTGAAAAGCGTGTGCTGGTTCCATTCAACGCAATTCCCTTATACCTTAAGGAGGCGGTTGTTGCTGTTGAGGATGATGCCTTCTACTCACACAAGGGATTAGACTATAAAGGCATCCTGCGGGCTTTCTGGGTTAATATTATTTCCCTCGATATAAAACAGGGGGGGAGCACAATTACCCAACAGCTTGCCCGCTCGCTCTTTCTTACTCCTGAGCAGACTATATTGAGAAAGTTGAAAGAGGCCATTTTGGCCAGACGGATTGAGAGCATCCTTTCCAAGGACCAGATACTTGAGATATACCTTAATCAGATATACCTTGGGCGGGGGGCCTATGGTGTTCAGTCAGCCTCGCAAATTTATTTTGGCAAAGACGTAAGATACCTTACACTTTCAGAATCTGCCCTTCTGGCGGCAATAATACGTTCACCGGCGCTTTATTCTCCTTATCTTTATCCTGACAGGGTGAAGATGCGGCAGAAGTTCGTTATGAAAAGGATGATGGAAGAAGGTTATATTAATGAGGAAGATTACAAAAAGGCGTATATGCAGGACATATTCCTCAGGAAGTATGAAAAACAGGAGGAAATCGCGCCGTATTTTAATGAATATATAAGGCAGTATCTCGTGTCTGTGTATGGTGTTGAGAAGGTCTACAAGGGCGGTTTGAATGTTTATACCACGATAAACTATGATCTCCAGAAAGAGGCAACTTTAGCGGTAAAGAATGGTTTGAGGGCGCTTGACAAGAGGCAGGGCTACAGAGGGCCGGTAGTTCACAAATCACCCTCAGAGATTAAAGAATGGCTTGAAGGCCGTGTGGGGACTGTGACACAGGAAGACATTCTGCCTGGAGATATAGTACAAGGCATTGTTATTAGTGTTGAGAATAGCTTTGCCACTGTCAGGGCAGGAAGGCTTACTGGCCGTATTCCTGTCGAGAATATGCTGTGGGCAAGAAAGAGACTTTCAGGCACTGGTGCCAAAAAGGTGAATTATCTGAGCGATGATTCTACAGCTAAGGATATTCTGGTCGCAGGCGATGTTGTTTATGTCAAAGTGATTAGCATTAAAGACGACAACAACGTTGTTTTTGCCCTTGATCAGGAACCTGTAGTTGAAGGGGCTCTTATTTCCATTGACCCTGCAACAGGCTATGTCAGGGCCATGGTCGGTGGTTTTGATTTTAAACGAAGTGAGTTCAACAGGGCTGTCCAGTCGCGCAGGCAGCCTGGATCTGCTTTTAAACCTTTTGTATACGGTGCAGCTATTGATAATGATTTTACTGCAGCGACTGTGCTTGATGATTCCCCTATCAGTTACAGTATCCCGGGGTGGGATAAGGACTGGACACCTGAAAACTATGACGGTAAATTTTACGGTCCTATGACTTTAAGGGATGCACTTGCCTATTCAAGGAATGTCGTAACAATTAAACTGGCAGAGAAGGTTGGTATTGACAGGGTTATTAGTTTTGCAAACAGGATGGGAATCAGGAGCAATCTTGAGAGAAACCTGTCTCTTGCGCTTGGATCTTCCGGGGTTTCTCTGATTGAACTTACAAGCGCGTATGGGGTATTTGCGAATCAGGGTATCCGGGCAGAGCCCACGTTTATAAAGTATATTACTGATAATAATGGCAGGATTCTTGAGCGGTCTGCCCCGGTTTCAGAAGACGTCCTCTCGCCTCAGACAGCCTATATTATGACCAGTATGATGGAGGATGTAATACAGAAAGGAACAGGCAGACGCGCACGCGGGCTGGGAGGTTCTGTTGCCGGCAAGACAGGGACAACAAATAATTTTACTGATGCATGGTTTGTAGGTTATACATCAAGCCTGGCAACAGGCACATGGGTGGGTTTTGATGACATGAGGAGCATAGGTCATGGCGAGGCGGGTGCTCGTGCGGCATTACCGATATGGATTGAATATATGCAGACTTCCATAAACAGGCTGCCGCCATCCTATTTCCCCATTCCAGAGGACATAATGTTTGTAAAAATTGATCCATATAACGGTCTTTTAGCATCACCATACCTGACCGACTTTCAGGTTGAGATATTCCGGAAAGGGACAGAACCCAATGAAGTATCCAGGGCATCAGGTCCGCGTCCTGGAAGGTACATAATTGACGATGAACCCGTTGACTGAATACGGACGCAATATATGGCTTTATACGGCGTTGGACTCCTCCGAAAATCCTCAACGTACAATAAAAGTACGCCTGCGGTTTTCTTGGTCGTCCGCCTTGTCTAAAGCCATATCTTGCGTCCGTATTGTGTTGCCCCGCTGATTGCAGGTGTCGTGCTAAAGGCTATATTTGGCCTTGACTTATGATGTGCTTTCTAATATTATCACAATGCAAAATATTCTGAAAGGAGTGTATATGTCTGTAAAAATTGGTATTAACGGCTTTGGCAGGATAGGTAGGAACTTCTTTCGTATTGTATTCAACAATCCTGAGATTGAGATTGCGGCAATTAATGATCTTACAGATGCAAAAACTCTTGCACACCTGCTGAAATACGATTCAGTATTCGGAATCTTGAATGCAGATGTGTACGCAAAAGAGAACAGTCTTATGGTAAACGGCAGGGAGATAAAGATACTGGCAGAGAGAGACCCGCTGAAGCTGCCCTGGGGAGACCTTGGAGTTGACGTAGTAGTTGAGTCAACAGGCCTGTTTACGAAGAGGGAGGATGCAGAAAAGCACCTGAAGGGCGGAGCGAAAAAGGTTATTATATCAGCACCTGCAAAAAATCCGGATGTAACTATAGTTTTAGGGGTAAATGACAATAAGTATAATTCGAAGAGTCACAAAATTATTTCCAATGCCTCATGTACGACGAATTGCCTTGCGCCTATAGCAAAAGTCCTCCTGAATAGCTTCGGCATCAGGCGCGGACTTATGACTACCATACACTCATATACAAACGACCAGAAGCTGCTTGACCTGCCGCATAAGGACCTTCGGAGGGCACGGGCAGCGGCAGTCTCATTGATTCCTACCTCAACAGGTGCGGCAAGGGCCATTTCCCTGGTTCTGCCGGAATTGGAGGGCAGACTCGATGGAATGGCGGTGAGGGTTCCGACTCCAAATGTTTCCATGGTGGACCTGGTTGTTGAAACAGAGAAAGACACAGATGAGGCGAAGGTAAATTCTGCGCTGAAAAAGGCTGCTGCAGGCAAACTGAAGGGATATCTTGAATATACTGAATCCCCACTTGTCTCAATAGACTTTAAGGGCAATGACCATTCGTCCATTGTAGACGGGACTCTTACAAGGGTTCTTGACAAGAGGATGGTAAAAGTTATTGCCTGGTATGACAACGAATGGGGATACTCCACAAGAATTAAGGACCTTATTCTTTTTATGAGCAGGAAAGGCATTAAATGACGCCGGTTTTGAATAAGCTTACTATCAGGGATGTTGATATCAGGAATAAAAGGGTATTCATAAGGGTGGACTTTAATGTACCGCTCAACTCAGAGCTCAATATTACTGATGACACCAGGATCCGTTCTGCACTCCCAACTATTAACTATGCTATTGATGAAGGGGCTAAGGTTATTCTCGCATCTCATCTTGGAAGGCCAAAGGGAAGGAAGAATCCGGCTTTAACCCTTTCAACCGTTGTAAGGCGTCTGCAGAGGCTTTTAAACAAGGATGTGATGTTTCTGGATGACTGTATTGGGCCTGAAGTGGAAAAAGTGGTAAACAACATGGAGCCGGGAGATGTTGTTCTTTTAGAGAATCTGAGGTTCTATCCAGGTGAGGAAGGCAAGGATGACGAGTTTGCAAAGAAACTTGCCTCATTAGCGGATGTATATGTCAATGATGCCTTTGGTACAAGCCACCGTAGCCATGCATCGGTTACAGGTATAACAAAATATGTCAGGCCTGCCGTAGCAGGATTTCTTGTCAAAAAGGAAATCGAATATGTTGACGGTGTGATGGCTAATCCAGCGAGACCATTTGTTGCTATACTGGGTGGTGCAAAGGTTTCGGGCAAGCTTGGAATGATAGAAAACCTTGGCAAGAAGGTGGACAAGGTCATTATTGGCGGAGGCATGGCGTTTACGTTCCTCAAGGCTATGGGCTATGAGGTGGGAAATTCCCTGGTAGAGCCTGAAATGCTTGATGTATCAATAAAGATCTATAATGCTGCCCGACAGAGCGGTATAAAGTTCTATCTGCCGGTTGACTGTGTAGTTGCACCCAGTATGGAACCTGGCGCAGAAACAATGATAGTCACTGTGCAGGAGGTACCGAAGGACTGGAAGGCGCTGGATATAGGGCCCGCATCAGTTAAGCTATTTACAGAGGCAATAGCCAATGCAAGGACTATATTATGGAATGGGCCAATGGGGGTGTTTGAGATTGATGCATTTTCGCGAGGCACATTCGCCGTGGCTCACGCTGTAGCAGAGTCATATGCACTTACTATCGTAGGCGGAGGTGACACGGCAAATGCCGTGGACAAGGCGAGGGAGTCGGAAAATATGTCATTCATATCAACAGGCGGAGGGGCAGTTCTCCAGATGCTTGAGGGAAAGCCGTTGCCTGGTATTATGGCCCTTGATGACAGGGAAACAACTTCGGTGTAGAGATGGCCTTTATGGACTGCCGGGAGATAAGACTTGCGTAAACATGTGATAGCTGCAAACTGGAAGATGAATAAGACAATATCCGAGGCGTTGCAATTTGTGTCTGATTTCAGAAAAATGCTCAGGGATACACCTGTAAATAATGTGGATATCATCTTATCTCCGGCTTTTACTGCTATTAATGCCATATCAGATGCAGTAAAAAGTGGTGGCAATATTGATGTTGCAGCGCAGGATCTTTACTGGGAGGAGAAGGGGGCCTATACAGGTGAAATCTCGGCAGCGATGCTTGCCGATTGCGGGTGCAAATATGTCATAGTAGGGCATAGTGAGAGAAGACAGCTTTTTGGTGAAACGGATGAACAGATTAGCAAAAAGATAAGGCGAGCAATTTACTCAGGGCTCAGGCCCCTGTTTTGTGTCGGAGAATCACTCCAACAGAGGGAAGATGACGAGACATTCCGTATTATCAGGAATCAGGTTGAAAAGGGGGTTGATGGTTTAAGCGAAGAGGCTGTGAGTAGCCTGCTGATTGCCTATGAGCCTGTTTGGGCAATAGGGACAGGCAAAAACGCAACTTCAGAACAGGCAGCGGAGGTTCATGGATTTATAAGGTCTATATTAAGAGAGACTTACGGCAGGAGTGTATCTGAGACCGTCAGGATACTATACGGCGGGAGTGTGACGCCTGAAAATGCAGGCGGACTGATAAGGCAACCCGACATTGATGGTGCTCTTGTCGGAGGCGCAAGCCTTAAAGCCGATTCATTCTTTAAGATTATTTCGAGCGCAGCTGTTAATTAATGTGTACTGGTAAGGGGGCAAAGTGACAATATTTCTTGTAATTATTCACATAATAGTATCTGTATTCCTCATTGGGGTGGTTTTGCTCCAAAGGGGAAAAGGGGCGGATATGGGTGCTGCCTTTGGAGGCGCATCAAGCCAGAGTGTTTTCGGCAGCCGCGGTCCGGGAAGTTTTTTAAGTAAACTTACGACGATCGCTGCAGTTATCTTTATATTAACATCTTTTTCCCTTGCCTTTGTAGGCAGTGACAAGGGTGGTTCATCTGTAATACCGGAACAATCACAGGCGCCTGCAATGCCTCAGTCTGTTGAACCAATGCCGCAATCAGGCGCTCCGGCATCAGCGCCAGGCTCGCCTGCAAAGACTGCTGTAATGCCGCCTGCATCATCCGGGTCTGAGTCCTCACCGACCGCACCAGCAAGGAAGTAGCAGTTTACTTAAAGATTTTCTATCGCATATCCGACAACAATTCTGCCAATTTGCCAGTATGATCCAACTAACTTAATATACAGGAGGGCGGTAGGATGTTTCTAAAGAAAATGAAAATCAAGACTCGTCTTTTGGCTGGTTTCACAATTGCATTATCACTTTTTGTAATAAGCGGGGTCATAACTGTTGTTCTTTTGCATAAGTCTGACAACAATGTGAAAACTGTTAAAGATAAGAGCCTGCCATACGCCCTTATTGCAAAAGACATAGCCTTTGATGTCGTGCAGGTTCAGCAATTTCTTACGGATGCGTCTGCAACCCGGGATAAAGAGGTTTTCAAGGAAGCAGAGGCATTTGCAGTTAAATTCAGGCAGGATGTCGCTAAATTCAAGGATATGTACAGGGCAGAAAATGATCAGGTATCTGTTATGAAGATGGAAGACCTTGAGTCTTCATTTGTCAGATACTATGACACCGGCAAGAAAATGGCCAATGCCTATATCAATGAAGGCATTGAAGCTGGCAATATAATAATGGATGAATTTGATAAAACGAGTGAGGCAATTACGGCAAGTGTTGATGAATTTGTCAAACAGCAGTCAGATGAAGTTATTGAAATGACCAGCAATGTCGAGGATTCTATAGATTTGATCATAACGGTTCTTTTGATAATATCTGTGGTGTCAATTGCTGCAGGCGTTTTTACCGCATGGTACATAACATCAAGTATAGTTAACCCGTTAGGTAAGGCAGTAAGCGTTTCAAATTCTATTGCCAATGGAGATCTTTCTGTAAAGATCGAATATGACAACAATGATGAAACAGGTCAGCTGCTCCATTCAATGGAAAATATGGTGAATAGCCTCAAGAAACTTATTTCAGACATGAAGTCGACATCAGATAACATGGCCTCTGCAAGCGAACAATTGAGCGCAAGTTCAGAGCAGATGTCCAAAGGGGTAATTTCCCAGTCAGACAGGTCTACACAGATAGCCTCTGCTGCGCACGAAATGGCTCAGACTGTCGTCGAAATAGCAAGGAATGCATCAAGCATCGCAACGTCCGCCAGTGATACGGCAAAGGTAGCCAGGGAGGGAGAAAATATTGTTGACAAGTCGGTTTCAGAGGTAAAGGATATTGCTTCAACAATGAGTGAGTCGTCAAAGTTAATGGTTTCTCTCGGTGAAAGGTCCAAACAGATCGGCGACATTATCAGGGTAATAAGTGAGATTGCAGATCAGACCAATCTGCTTGCGTTAAATGCGGCCATCGAGGCGGCGCGCGCGGGTGAGCAGGGCAAAGGCTTTGCAGTTGTTGCTGATGAAGTAAGAAAACTCGCGGAGAGAACGGCCAAGGCCACATCAGAAATTGGTTCCATGATAGGAGCAATCCAGGATGAAGTGCAAAAGAGCGTTACATCAATGGATGAGGTAAAAAAGATGGTCGGGACAGGCGTGGAATTTTCCACTCAGACAGGAGAGGCCCTGCAGAAGATCGTAGCAGCGGTAAGCGAACTCCAGATTATGGTTCAGCAGATAGCCTCGGCAACAGAGGAGATGTCTGCCACATCCGAGCAGATCAGCGGGGATATAATGGCAGTAGCAAATATCTCCAAAGAGACATCTACAGGCTCGGAGCATATAGCAGAGGCATCTTCAGAGGTTGCCAGACTCGCCTCACGACTTCTTCAGATGGGCGGGCAATTCAAGATATGATCTTATCGGTTACAGCTTCATGTGCGGGTCTATGGCATCCCGGATGCCCTCGCCAAGGAGATTGTAAGATAGGACAGTAATGAGTATTGCAAGACCGGGAAATACGGACAACCACCATGCAATCTCTATATTGTCTTTGCCTATAGTAAGTATATTGCCCCAGCTTGCCTCAGGCGGCTGAACGCCAATGCCGAGGAAGCTTAACGCAGACTCTGTCAGGATGGCGCCTGCGACCCCGAGTACTGCAGATACAAGCACAGGGGCCATGGAGTTGGGAAGGATATGCCTGAAGATTATCCTGAGGTCCCCCGAGCCTATAGCCCTTGCAGACTGAGCAAATTCCCTCTCCTTAACTGACAGAAATTCTGCCCGTACAAGCCTTGTTACACCCATCCATGATGTAAGACCGATTACAATCATTATGTTGCTTATCCCAGGCTCAAGAAAGGCGATGACTGCCAGTAACAGGAAGAATGTCGGAATTGAGAGCATAATATCCACAAATCTCATTATGACGCGATCGGTCCAGCCTCCGTAATATCCTGTAATCGCCCCAAGTATTACACCAATGAATGTGGAAATACCCACTGCCACAAATCCTACTGATAAAGAGATTCGTGATCCCCAGATGATGCGGCTCAGGATATCCCGGCCCAGGTCATCAGTACCAAACGGATGTGTAAAGCCGGGTGGTTCGAGGATATTAAGTACATTGATTGTATTTGGATCATAGGGTGTAATGGCCGGCGCCAATATTGCTATTGTAAAAAGACATGCAACGATAAAACCGCCGAGTAATGCGAGTTTGTTCTTTTTAAAACGCATCCAAAAAGATATTATCATTGGTCAACTTACCTGTTTCTGATTCTTGGGTCTGCCAGGGCATAACCGGTATCTGCAAGCATATTGCCTATTAAGGTTAATACAGCGCCAATTGTTAAAACTCCCATAATTAGCGGATAATCCCTCGTCATGACTGACATGTAAAACAATTGCCCCATGCCTGGAATGGCAAAAATGGTCTCAAATATCACACTTCCGCCGATAAGCCCTGGTACTGACAGTCCAAGGATTGTAATAACCGGCAGGAGGGCATTTCTCATTGCATGCTTATATATTACAACCCGCTCGGAAAGTCCCTTGGCCCGCGCAGTAGTGATATAATCAGCCCTTATCACCTCAAGCATGTTGCTTCTCATGTATCGTGACATACCCGCCAGACCGCCAAATGCCTCAAGCAATACAGGGAGGATCAGGTGACTTGCCATATCCAGGAATTTTCCGCCTGTAGTCAGACTGTCATAATTCAATGATTTAATGCCGGATATGGGAAGCCAGTCCAGGTAAACTCCAAACAGAATCATAAGGAGGAGGGCAAGCCAGAAGGTTGGCATGGCAAAGCCGACGAAGACAGTAATGGTAGAGATTTTGTCATAAAGTGAATATTGATGAGTGGCAGATGACACCCCTATGGGTATGGCTATCAGGATAATCAGTGCCATGGAAAGAACATTAATCAGGATTGTAACAGGCAGGCGCTCTTTTATCTTGTCCCATACAGGTCTCTTGTCTGTGGAGAATGATTCACCAAAATCAAGTTTAACCAGGCGTTTTATCCAGATTCCATACTGAACAATTACAGGTTTATCGAGACCATAATATTTTTCAAGCTTTTCCCTTGCCTCAGGTGTTATCTTTGGATTTAGCTCGGCAAGGATATCTGTAGGTTTGCCCGGGGCAAGGTGAATTATGAAAAAAGATATCAGTGTTATCCCTATAATAGTCGGAATCATCTCGAGCAGGCGTTTGGCGAAATAAATAATCATCGGGCTTCCTGCAATAATATCAATTAAGTGATGAAATTGGAAGAGGCCTGAACTGCCGGACAGTTTGCATCCTGCATCTCACTTGAATTGGGGGATAATTTGATTTATTATCGTTATAGGTTAATCTGACGATAAAAATACAGTATCTCATCTTTGAATTCAATTTAACAAAACATTATTGATACAGCATGGATTGAAAGGGGGGCATATTTGTGAAAAAGCTGTTTTCTCCTGACACCGTCGCTGTAATAGGCGCTACAGAGCGGGATGGTTCTGTAGGAAGGACGGTATTAGAAAATTTAGTCAGATCTCCGGGACGCAGGGTTTTTCCTGTAAACCCAAAAAGAAAAGAGGTCCTGGGCATTGAATGCTTTGCCTCTGTCTCAGATATCCCTGTCATTGTTGACCTTGCTGTGATCGTTACCCCTGCCAGTACGGTACCTGCAATTGTTGAAGAGTGCGGTAAGGCCGGGATAGAAGGTGTGATAATTATTTCAGCGGGCTTCAGAGAGTCCGGTGAGGAGGGCCGGGGGCTGGAAGATGAAATAAGAAAGATCAGGCGCAGATATGGCATGCGGATTGTTGGGCCAAACTGTCTCGGTGTTATCAGGCCGCACATTGATTTGAATGCATCATTCCTTAAGGTCAATCCAAAACCTGGCAAGATAGCCTTCATATCACAGAGCGGGGCCCTTGGAAGCGCTATACTTGACTGGGCTATGGAATCCCACGTAGGCTTTAGCATGTTCGCCTCACTTGGTTCCATGGTTGACGTAGATTTCGGTGACATAATTGATTTTGTGGGTGATGACCCCAATACAAGGAGCATTATGCTCTATATTGAGGGCATTGGAAATGCAAAGAAGTTTATGAGTGCAGCGAGGGGTTTTGCCCGCAGTAAGCCTATCATCGTTATTAAACCTGGCAAGTTTGCAGAGAGTGCAAGGGCCGCTGTTTCACATACCGGCGCTATGGCAGGCGACTACCATGTTTATGATGCTGCCTTTAAGAGGGCCGGCGTCATCAGGATTGAAGAAATTGCAGACCTTTTTAATGCAGCCGAGGTACTTGATTCCAAATATCTGCCTAAAGGGCCAAAACTCGCAATTATTACCAATGCAGGCGGTGTTGGCGTTATAGCGACCGACGCTCTGATGCAGTCTCATGGCGAGTTGTCAAAAATCTCTGATGAGGGCATAAAAGAGCTTGACCAGCACATGCCGGCGCACTGGAGCAGGGGGAACCCGATAGACATCCTGGGAGATGCGGACATAGATAGATATCTGCATGCTATCAAAGTATGTCTGAATGAGGATGAGGTGAATGGCATACTTGTTATCTATACACCTCAGGGGGCTGCAAAACCAGATGAACTCGCACAGCGTATAGTGGACATTGCAAAAAAGACATATAAACCCATCATTGCCGTCTGGATGGGGGGGAAGATGGCCAAAGAGGGAAGGTCTGTATTCCTCAAAAACAACATCCCTACTACTGGTACACCTGAACATGCAGTCAAGACCTATATGTATATGTATAAATACGGCAAGAACCTCCAGCTGCTGTATGAAACCCCCGCTGAATTGTCAGTTGACCAGGCACCTCCCAAGCACCACTTAAAGGCGCTGATCAGACGCAGTGTACAGGAGGGGAGGCTGCTCCTCAATGAAGATGAATCAAAGAAACTGCTTAAGGATTATGGAATACCTGTTACCAGGGCATATACTGCCGGCAGCATTGATGAGGCGCTGAGCATAGCAGGAGAAACCGGCTATCCCGTGGTACTTAAGATCGTCTCGCCGGACATCACACACAAGACTGATGTCGGAGGTGTGATAACTGGTGTAAACTCGGAGGATCAATTAAGGGAAAAGTATAACAGGTTGATAAGCAGTGTAAGGGAAAACCGGCCGGAGGCAAGGATCAGCGGTGTCTCTGTCCAGAAGATGTTCGAGCGGATTGACTATGAACTGATACTGGGTGCAAAAAAAGACAGGGAGTTCGGGACTGTAATCCTCTTTGGGATGGGGGGGATAGGGGTAGAGATCTTCCGTGATTTTTCAGTTGCGCTCCCGCCGTTAAATCAGACTCTTGCAAGAAGGCTGATGGAAGAGACAGAGGTCTTTAAAATGATACAGGGTTACCGGGGCAGACCTCCTGCAGACATCAGGCAATTAGAACAGATAATTGTTGCCTTCTCCAATCTCATAATTGATTTCCCTGAGATAGAGGAGATGGACATAAACCCTCTCGCTATTTCCGGGAGTTCGATATCAGCGCTTGACGCCAGGACTATAATAGATAAAGATGCCATAGGGTCGGCCTCTCCATATCAACATCTCGTCATAACCCCTTATCCTACAAGATATGTAATACCGTGGAAACTGATGGACGGGACAGAGGTGTTATTAAGACCCATCCGGCCTGAAGATGAACCTATGGAAAGCGAAATGCTGTCAACCCTTTCTGAACAGGCCCTTGTCGGCAGATTTTTTCAGGCAGTCAGAAAAATATCACACGATATGCTGACCAGATATTGTAATATTGATTATGACCGTGAGATGGCGATAGTGGCAGAGCTCAGGGAGGACGGAAGGAAACGGTTAATAGGAATCGGAAGGATAATTATTGAGACTGACTTCAGGAAGGGCGAGTTTGCGGTCCTTGTACATGATGATTTTCAGCGAAGGGGGTTGGGATACAAGCTCGTTGATATGTTGATAGGAATTGCTCATGAAAAGGGATTGGAAAAGGTTTATGGCATAGTTTTGACTGATAACAGGCAGATGCTGAGGATATGCAGGGAGCTTGGGTTTACTGTGCGTGACATGCCTGACGGTCTCAGCAAAGTTGAGCTGATGTTAAAATGAAACCTTAATGTCTTTCTACTCTATTATATCCTTTCTTGGCGGCATAGCCATACTGTTATACGGAATAAGACTTGCCGGCGATGGCCTTCAGAAGGCGGCCGGCGGCCGTCTCCGGGCCATTCTGACTTCCCTCACCAGAAACAGGTTCATGGGAATCGGGGTCGGCGCAGTCATTACAGCCATTCTTCAGAGCAGCAGCGCTACCACGGTGATGCTTGTCGGTTTTGTCAGTTCTGGATTGATGAGGCTGAATCAGACAATGGGTGTCATCCTTGGGGCTGACATCGGCACGACCTTCACCGTGCAGATACTGTCTTTCAGAATTTATGATATTGCAATCCTTTTCATTGCAGCCGGCGTTGCCATCATGTTTCTTGGAAAACGGACTGTTGTGCGTGATGCAGGCGAGGGTATTCTTGGTTTTTCCTTTATCTTCTATTCAATAAAGATCATATCTGAAAGCATGGTTCCGTTGAAGGACAGCGTCTTATTCAAGACAATGCTGCTTTCTGTTGGGGAGAGTCCTGTTACAGCCATACTGATTGCCGCCGTTCTTACTGCAATTGTTCACAGCAGCGCTGCTGTAATTGGCATGACGCTGGCATTATCACTTCATAATCTCATTACGCTGGATGTGGCAATTCCCATTATATTAGGCGCCAATATCGGCACATGTGTAACAGCCGTATATTCAAGCTTTGGTGCAAATATAGAGGCAAGACAGGTGGCTGCTGCCCACATTTTATTTAAGATACTCGGAGTTGTAATATTCTTTCCCTTTATTGGTTTATTTACAGGACTCGTTGAATTGACCTCTTCTGACGTGCCAAGACAGATTGCAAATGCACATACTCTTTTTAATATCGCAATCGGGATAATCTTTGTACCGCTGACGAACCCCATTGCGAACCTGATTCAGAAAATGATGCCGGAAGGGAAAGAAGAAAGATTTGCTCCGAAATATCTGGATCCGCATGTGCTGAGCACTCCTTCGCTTGCCCTTGGGCAAGCCACGCGTGAAGCGCTGAGAATGGCTGAGATAGTGCACTGGATGCTAAGGGAAAGCATAAATGTATTCAAAAACAATGACAGAGACCTTCTTCAGAGGATAGAGCAAAGGGATGATGACGTTGATTTACTCGACAGAGAGATAAGGTTTTATCTGACTAGACTTGCTCAATCGTCACTGTCGCCTTCCCAGTCACGGAGGGAATTCGAGTTAATTGCAATTACAGGCAATATGGAAAATATTGGTGATATTATTGATAAAAACCTGATGGAACTTGCAAAAAAGAAGATATATCACGGAGTTGCCTTCTCAGAAAAGGGAATGGAGGAGATTACTGAATTTCACAATAAGGTGCTTGAAAATCTTGATATAGTCATATCCGCCTTTACCAGCCATGACAAGGAGCTGGCGCATAAGGTGGTGCGTCATAATGCAAGGATGGGGGAGATTGAGAGGGATCTGCGGCAGGCTCACATCAACAGGCTCCACATGGGGCTTAAGGAGTCAATAGATACGAGTGCAATACACCTTGACATCCTGAGTAATCTCAAGAGGATTAATTCACATATTACAAATATTGCCTATCCGACACTTGAAGAGGGTGCAGAATAATTTTCACATATTCGGTTATGCAATTTACTGTGTTTACTCCTTGACAATTTCCTGAAATTTATCTAAAATCGTGCAGTTTATTCAGAAATATTAATATGGAGTAGTATGTTTGATAATCTGACATCTAAGCTGGATGCTGTGCTGAAAAAATTTAAGGGCAGGGGTGTGCTGACTGAGCAGGACATTCAGGAAGGGCTCAGAGAGGTTCGGCTTGCTCTCCTTGAGGCCGATGTCAATTTCAAGGTTGTAAAGGCATTTGTTGACCGGGTCAGGGAAAGGGCGATGGGACAGGATGTCTTAAAGAGCCTTACGCCAGGTCAGCAGGTCGTCAAAATTGTATATGAAGAACTATGTTCTGTAATGGGTGAGCACAGCGAAGGCATTCGCCTCTCACCCAACCCGCCGACAGTAATTATGCTCTCAGGACTACAGGGTTCGGGTAAGACGACCACAGCCGGTAAGCTTGCCATGATGTTTAAAGAGAAAGGCAGAAAGGTGTTGCTTGTGGCTGCTGACATCAGAAGACCGGCGGCAGTGAAGCAGTTATGCGTATTGGGGGAGAGTCTCAGGGTGCAGGTATATACTCCTGAAGGGGGAAAGGATGCCGTAGCGGTATGCCGTGAAGGAGTTGAACATGCTAAAATGTATGGTCATGATGTCGTCATACTTGACACGGCAGGACGCCTTCACATTGATGACGAGTTGATGGATGAGCTTGTACAGATAAAATCCAGTGTAAACCCCGCTGAACTGCTGCTCGTAGTTGATGCCATGACAGGGCAGGATGCAGTCAATATAGCCTCACATTTTGACAAGCTGCTTGATATAACAGGTATTATTTTGACAAAGATGGATGGCGATGCGAGGGGGGGCGCTGTGCTGTCTGTCCGGCATGTAACCGGCAAGCCTGTAAGGCTTGTTGGTATGGGTGAAAAGCTCGACCAGCTCGAACCATTTCAGCCGGATCGGATTGCTTCCAGGATACTTGGGATGGGAGATGTGCTTTCTCTGATAGAAAAAGCGCAAAATGCTTACTCTCTCGAAGAGGTCTCAAAGTTAAAGGATAAGCTGAAGGGAGATGGCTTTACCCTCGAGGATTTCAGGGCTCAGATGAGGCAGATAAGAAAGCTTGGTTCGCTTACAGACCTGATCCAGATGATACCAGGCGGCAGGAAAATGCTGCAGGCTGCCGGAGGAGATATCCCTGAAGACAGCCTTAAGCGTGTAGAGGCTATAATAAACTCAATGACTATGCGTGAGCGGGTCGATCATACTATTATAAATGGCAGCAGGCGTAAAAGGATTGCAAAAGGGAGCGGCACGAGCGTTGAAGAGATCAACAGACTGCTTAAACATTTTCTTGAGGCAAAGAAAATGATGAAAGGCCTCTCAGGGGCAAAAGGTAAACTATCAATGCTGAATAAGGCAAGAAGGTTATTTTCATGAGTTTTGACATCAACCGGTCTGTTCTTACTGGTATTTTTAACCATTCCTCTGATTGTATCTTTATTATTGATAAAGAATGGAGAATCGTGGAAATGAACGGCGCGGCTGAAACTGTTTCAGGCTGGAGAAAGTCAGAGGTCCAGTCAATGCGTCTCTGCACGGAGCTGTTTATTTGTTATGACAAGGATGGAAACCAGCTATGTGATGGTGACTGTCCAAAGCTGAGTGTTGTTGAGAATAAAAGTGGCAGGGATTCCCTGGATGTAAAGATTACTGACAAGTCAGGACAGCCGTTTATCCTGCCTGGTCTGGCTGTGCCTGTAAGCTGTGACGGAGAAATCCTTTCAGCGTTCATTGTAAGAAATGAGATTGACAGGCAGTTGCTGGAGGAACGCCTGTTGTCGCTCGAAAGACTTGACCCGCTTACTCAGCTCTATCACAGGCAGTATTTTGAAGACCTTTTTAACATTGAAGCCAAAAGGCTTCAGCGGCATGGCGGGACTATAGCACTCCTGATGCTCGACGTTGAAGGATTGAGGGAATTAAACATCAGGTATGGACACAGGGCAGGGGATGATGTGCTCAGGGGGGTTGGCAAGGTAATTAAAAAGACTATAAGGGAGGTGGACATAGCGAGCCGTTACGGTGATGACGAGTATGTCATACTTCTTTATGGCGTTGATGAGGTAAAGGGGCAGGCATTTGTTCAAAGACTCAGGGATAACATGCTTAAATTGAATCAGACTGAAAATTTCCCTGTGCCTGTTAAGTTAAATATGTGTCTGCTGGTTGAGGACAGGGAATTCCCGTCATTGCTTCAGAAAATAAAAAATGTTATAGACGAACATAAGGGAATTCCATTATAATATAAGGTCTGGTAATTTTATAAGGAGGTGTATTAGTGGCAACAACGATTAGACTGACAAGAATGGGGAGGAGAAAACGGCCTTTTTACAGGGTGGTTGTTGCAAACTCCCGCATGCCGAGAGATGGAAGATTTCTTGAAGTCCTTGGCATGTATGATCCGCTTAAGGCTGAGAATGTGGAGAGCATAAAGGAGGACAGGGCTCTTTACTGGCTTGGCAAGGGAGCTACTGTTTCGGACACAGTCCGGCAGATCTTCAAGAGGAGCGGAATCCTGCAGAAGTTTGATGACATCAATAAATAGTACGGCACCATAATGACTTTCTTCAGTTGACAGATGGTTTGACAGGAAACGGAGGCGGGAGTTATGAAAGAGCTGATAGAATTGATAGCTAAAGCGCTCGTTGACAGTCCATCGGAAGTTACTGTTGCTGAGGTTGAAGGAGAGAAGGCTACGGTTCTTGAGCTTAGAGTTGCCCGTGAAGACATTGGCAAGGTTATCGGTAAACAGGGCAGAACAGCAAGGGCGATGAGGACAATACTAAGTGCAGCCGGCACAAAGCTCGGGAAAAGGTGCGTACTGGAGATACTGGAATAGCCCCGGGAACCGACAGTGATTTTGTTGCAGTAGCCTTTATAGCGAGGATTCATGGCTTAAGAGGTGATGTCAAGGTAGTACAGCTCTCAGATGACCCGGACAGGATTTATTCTCTGAATAAAGTTTACATTGTTTCAAAAAATGGAGAAACAAAGGAATCCTGCATAAAAAATATCAAAGCCATTAAGGGTGGTTTTGTTGTGTCACTGTCAACAGTTTTATCGGCATCTGATGCACAACATATTGTTGGAAGTTACATATCCGTACCGCAAGACGAGGTTCCGGAACCTGGCAAGGATAGATGGTACCATTATGAGATAATAGGAATTGAGGTGTTTACGACCGGCGGGGTGAGGCTCGGAAAGGTCGAAGAGATTATTACAACCGGTAGTAACGATGTTTATATTGTAAGGAATAATGATCGCGAATATTTAATCCCTGCAATTCGTGATGTTATAAAGGATGTTGATACAAAGAAAAGGCGCATGGTCATTGCCGTGATGGATGGTTTAATTGAGATGTGACATTCTGACTCTCTTTCCTGGGATGATATCCCCTGTGTTTGGGGAGAGCATCCTTAAGAGGGCCCAGGCCAAAGGATTGTTAAATGTCAGGGTTGTCAATATCAGGGATTATACGTTTGACAGGCATCGTACTGCCGATGACTATCCATATGGCGGCGGCGCAGGCATGGTTTTAAAGGCAGAACCGGTACTGAAGGCGGTTGATTCAATCAGGGAAGAGGAGAATGACCTTCGCATACTCCTTATGTCCCCACAGGGAATGCGGTATAATCAGGATATGGCTTCGGAGTTGAGCAGGGATAAACGAAGGATAGTTTTAATATGCGGACATTATGAAGGTATAGACGAGCGGGTGAGGACATACCTGTCGCCCGAGGAGATATCCATTGGTGATTATGTGCTGACCGGAGGTGAGCTGGCAGCCCTTGTCATCATTGATTCTGCAGTCAGATTGATCCCGGGTGTTCTTGGAGACAGCTCTTCTGTGGTGGATGAGTCATTTAATCAACTGCTTGACTATCCGCACTATACGAGGCCCGAAGAGTTGAGAAAAATGGGCGTGCCCTCAGTCCTGAAATCAGGGAATCATGAGGAGATACGAATATGGAGAAGGCGGCAGGCGCTTGCAAATACTTTGTACAAACGTCCTGATATGCTTGACAAGGCGGTCTTGTCAGATGAAGACATAAAATTACTTGAGGAAATTAAGGAGGAAAGAGAACAATGAATGTGATAGAACGCCTGGAAAAACAACAGATGCAGAAAAACATAACGCCATACAATATTGGCGATACAGTGCAGGTGCACGTAAAGGTTATAGAGGGTGACAGGGAACGTACCCAGGTATTTGAGGGTAATATAATAGCGAGACGGGGCAAAAATAACAGAAAGACAATTACTGTCAGAAAGGTTTCGTACGGTGTGGGAGTTGAGCGTGTGTTTCCTGTCTACTCACCGTATGTGCAGGATATAAAAATCCTCAAGAGCGGTAAGGTGCGCAGGGCCAAGCTTTACTATATCAGATCGAAGAAGGGCCGGGCCATGCGTATTGCTGATAAGGACGCTATTGCCTGACCTGTCATTTGAAAATGATGCATACCGGCAGGGGTATACAAATGTCGCCGGAATTGATGAGGCCGGAAGGGGGTGTCTTGCCGGCCCGGTTGTAGCCGCTGCGGTCATATTCAATGCCGGATATTTTATTGAAGATGTTGATGATTCGAAAAAGCTGTCGCCTGTCAGAAGGGAGCGCTTATTTGATATAATAAGTGCAAATGCGATGGGCATAGGCGTCGGTATAGTAGACAATCAGGATATAGATAAGATAAATATTTATAATGCTACTATTAAGGCCATGAAATTGGCAGTAGAAGAAATTGCGATACATCCTGATTATTTGTTGATTGATGCAGTACCTCTAAAAGACCTGTCAATACCCCAGTTGTCCATTATTAAAGGTGATACATTAAGTTTTACCATAGCTGCAGCATCAATTATTGCAAAGGTAACAAGAGACCGGCTTATGGCGGAATATCATCTCTCTTTTCCGGAGTATAATTTTATCACCCACAAGGGTTATGGAACACCGGAACATATTGAGCAGTTGAGAAAATTCGGACCGTGTAAAATTCACCGTGAGAGTTTTATTGGAAAGATACCCGGATGTCAAGATTGAATAACAGGGCAAAGGGCAGGGATGGCGAGTTACTGGCAGAAGAGTACCTTGCGATAAGCGGGTATGATATCATTGCGAGGAATTACAGAAACCGTTTTGGTGAGATTGACCTTATTGCACGGGAAGGTAATACCCTCGTTTTTATTGAAGTAAAGACAAGGAATAACTATAAACATGGCCTGCCTGCAGACGCTGTTGATGAGAGGAAACAACGCAGGCTTGGGAGAGTGGCGCTATCTTATATTGCCAGTGAGGGAATAAATAATCAGCCGTGCCGTTTTGACGTATTGTCTATAATCGAGAACAGGGTAGAGTTGCTAAAGGATGCTTTTATCCTTCCGGAAGGCAGCATATGGTAACCGGTGTAAACAGTGATGTAAATTATAACGGAAAGGTATATCACGTTCAGACGGAAGATGGCGGTATTAATAATCCAATGATACTGACCAGGATATATTGCTGCGGGGTTCTCATTACGAGCAGAAAGACAAGTTATGTCTATTTGCTCGAGATGGAAGGATTCAGGGATGTTGTGGAAAGACTGATGAAGGAACAGCACAATGAAATGATTCAGGAGATTCAGAGTGGCAGGATGGCAAGGTGATACAGTTTCGCAATATAACAAAATCGTACAGAGGTATACCGGTAATTAAGGATTTTACCTGTTCCGTTGAAAAAGGAGAATTTGCATTTATTTGCGGGCCTACAGGTTCCGGCAAGAGTACCCTGCTGAAACTGCTTATGTGTATAGAAAAATGCGATTCGGGTTCCGTCATGTTTATGGACGAAGATCTCACCACAGTAAAGGAGTCACGTATCCCCTTTATTAGAAGGAGCATAGGATTTATTTTTCAGGATGGAAGACTCCTGTCCAATAAGAACGTATTTGAAAATATTGCGCTTGTGCTGAAGGTCTGCGGCCACAATAAAAAGGAGATTGATTACAGGGTAAGTGAAGCCCTGAGGCTTGTCGGGATGAGTGATAAGATTTACTCATATCCATACAGCCTATCGGGAGGGGAATTGCAGAAGGTAGCTGCAGCAAGGGCTATTGTAAATGATCCAGTACTATTGCTGGCAGATGAGCCTGCAGGCAGCCTTGATGCAGATAGTTCTCTTGAGATATACAACATCTTTAATAAAATTAATAGTACGGGTACGACAGTTATAGTTGCCACGCATAACCTGGGAACAGCCGAAAAGACAGGAAAACGGATAATCAGATTGACCCAATAAGAGGGAATTAAGCCATTTTATGCTTTTATACAGCATCCAGGAAGCAATAAAACAGATCAGATCCAACAAATACACTACCATATCAGCCGCCGGTATAATTTCAATAATCCTTCTGGTATTCGGACTATTTCTCCTGTCAATTCATAATCTGAATATTTTTGCAGATACACTGAAGAGTGATATGGAGGTAGTGGCATTTTCTTCGGGAAATGAGACAGATGAACATCTCATGGACGTCAAGTCTGAAATTGGGAAGATGCATGAGACGGAGGCTGTTGTTTTTATCTCAAAAGATGATGCTATTGGCATGTTTGCGAGGGATCTGACCAGTTTTCAGGGCGTCATTAAAGGCTTGAAGGATAATCCTTTGCCTGATGCATTCAGGATAAAATTAGTTCCTGATTCCAGAAACCCGGATGCCATGCGCAATTTTTCTGAGAAGTTGAGGAGGATTAACGGTATTGATGATGTTGAATATGGCAAGGAATGGGTGGAAAGGCTGAATGCACTTGTAACCGTATTGAGGGTGCTGAGCCTTATTGTCGGTGGAATAATGCTTCTGCTGGTATTGTTTATCGTTTCTAATGTTATAAAGCTGACATTCCTGATGAGACGGGATGAGATTGAGATAATGCAGCTTGCAGGAGCTACGAGGCTTTTTATCAGGATACCATATATTGTTGAGGGGGGTATATTGGGGTTGATTAGCGCAGGTAGTTCTGTAGTCATATTATACGGTATTTACAGGATTATAATCTATAAGATTCCGTCAACTGTGTACGTGTGGCTTGGTGGTCTTGAATTCAGTTTTATTTCATTAATGGGAGTCATTTCAATTCTAATCACTGGTGTTATCGTGGGCTGCTTTGGGAGCTGGACATCAATAGGGAGGCTGACGGGTATAGCTTTATTTTTGATTTTATGTTTAAATATTACCCATATACATGAGGTTGAGGGTAAGGAGGTTCAGGTAATTGAGAAAGAGATAGAACAGAGCCAGAAGAAGTTGCTTGATGTAGATAAAAAGATTAAGGAAAGGAAAAAAGCCACTAAAAAGGCGGTTGAAGAAGAAAAGAGGGTTAAAAGCAAGCTTCAAAGTAAGGAAATAAACCTGGGAAGCAAAAAGCAGGAGCTTAAAAAGGTAAGCAGGGATATTATAAAGAAAAAGGAGGAGATCATGACTGTGCACGAAAATGTAGAGTCATTGTCTTCTGATCTGGACAGAAAAAAAATGGAATTATCCGGAGTTGTCAAGGAGATTTATAAGTCATACATGTGGAGGCACAGCGGTTCTGCGGAGCTTCTATTGTCATCTGCCGACTATAATGATTATAAGATACGGTTAAAATATCAGGATAGTCTGATTGGTGAGGCCAACCGAATAATGACAAGCCTGAATGATGACATAGGAGAGCTGAACAGCAGGTTGTCATCATTAAACCGGAGACACCAGAATCTCATGCTTGCAAAGGGTAACATTGTTCAAGACAAGGCGACCATTGAACGTGATATCAGACAGGACAAACAGCAGCTTGTCGGCATTCAAAGGAAAAAGGCAGAGTATGAAGAAGAAATACGGCGTCTTACATCTGCGTCAGCAGCCCTCAAAAAACTTATTTCATCATACGAAAAGGAGCGCAGCCATGATCTGCCTGTTGCAGGGACCGGTTTTGGCAGGAGTAAGGGGCAGTTGACATGGCCTCTTGAGGGAGATGTCATATCCTCATTTGGCCGGCAGAGGCATCCGGAGTTTGATGCATATGTTTTTAAGAAGGGTATAGAGATTGCTGCCAGGGGCTCAAGGGATATCAGGGCTGCATTTGACGGTGTTGTAGCGTATGCAGACTGGCTTCAGGGCTATGGGCTCACACTTATAATTGATCATGGAAACAGTTATTATTCAATTTACGGACATGCATCAAAGATTAATGTTTCAAGAGGCGGAAAAGTGAAGAAAGGACAGATTGTGGCTGTTGCCGGAAGAGGTAATAATGCAGGCAGAGATGGCATATACTTTGAACTCAGGCATCAGGGAGAGGTTATAGACCCTATTGCCTGGCTTGCAAAAGGGTGACCTGGAAATCGGGAGGATAAATAGTATGTCAATGAAAAAGCAGAGGGTGAGAACAGGGGTTGTCGTATTATTGTTTCTACTCCTGGCCGGTGTGTGGGTAATATTCGGGAAGGGCTTCGGGAACCCTGTATTCGGTGGTGAGAGCTATGAAAATCTCAGGGTCTTTGCAGAGGCGCTGTCGCTTGTAGAAAAAAACTATGTAGATGAAACGAAGACAAAGGACCTTGTTTACGGGGCAATCAAGGGAATGCTTTCAGAACTTGACCCTCATACCAGTTTTATGTCGCCTGAAAGTTACAAGGAAATGCAGGTTGATACCAAGGGGGAATTTGGCGGATTAGGCATACAGATAGGTATGAAAGACAAGAAACTTGTAGTCATTGCACCAATTGAAGACACCCCTGCATGGCGGGCCGGTATCAAAGCAGGCGATCATATTTTCAAGATAGATGACACTGTAACAAAGGATCTTGATATGGAAGATGCCGTCAATAAGATGCGGGGTCCGAAGGATACAAAGGTAAAACTGACAATCGTGAGGGAGGGCGAGAAAGAACCGCTTGAATTTACTATCGTAAGGGACATTATCAAGATAAAGAGCATTAAACACAAGGTAATTGAGGGGGATATCGGTTATGTGCGAATTACTCAATTTCAGGAGCGTACGGGAGAAGATCTGAGAAAGGCTCTTGACGACCTTGATAAACAGAAAATCAAGTCACTCATCATAGATATGAGGAACAATCCAGGAGGATTGCTGAAGGTGGCAATCCAGGTTTCTGAATTGTTTCTCAGGGAAGGTAAGCTTGTTGTCTCTGTAAAAGGCAGGAATGACGAGAAGGAAGAATATCTGGCCTCTGAAGCACATGCCAGGGAAGATTATCCTATTGTTGTGCTTGTTAATGAGGGGAGTGCAAGCGCTTCAGAAATTGTTGCCGGCGCTCTTCAGGATTGGGGAAGGGCTGTTGTGTTAGGGACTCAGACGTTCGGCAAGGGGTCTGTTCAGACAGTGTTTACGCTAAGTGATGGTTCCGGGATGAGGCTTACTACAGCAAAGTATTATACGCCAAAGGGTATATCCATTCAGAATACTGGAATCACTCCGAACATTGTAGTCAAGCCGGCATCAGGGCGTGATGAAGCGGATGGCAAATTTATCAGGGAAAAAGACCTGAAAAAGCACCTGAAGAATGAGATGATTGATGAAGATTTGGATAGTGGAGCGAAACCTTCAGACAAAGACAGGGGAAGTGGTAATGGTGATAATGTAACTGAACAACCTCAGGAAGGTGATATTGAAAAGCAGGATTATCAGCTGCAAAGGGCTGTGGATTTATTAAAAGGCTGGAATATTTTTAAAGGAATTGCGCCTTCAGAAACGCAGGCAAAATCTGCCAGATAGAATATTATGACATGACAACGCCGGATTGTATGATTGACATGAAAGGAGACGATTCTTATGGGAAATGTAAGCGCGGTTACAAAAGATACATGGGATGCTGAGGTATTGCAGGCAAAGGGACTGGTGGTCGTAGATTTCTGGGCAGTCTGGTGTGGTCCCTGCAGAATGGTCTCACCTATCGTTGACGAACTTGCAAAAGATTATGAAGGCAGGGCCAGGATTGTAAAACTCAATACCGATGAAAACCCGGAGATTGCAAGCCGTTATCAGATTATGGGCATACCTACAATAATGTTTTTTAAAGACGGTAAGGGCGTTGATAAATTAGTCGGGGCTCTGTCTAAAGTTCAGTATAAGGAAAAGATAGATTCCCTTTTAGCATCCTGATTATTTCCTAACTTCAAAATGCTCAGGGCATTGAGGATTAAAGACCTTGCCATTATTGATGAGCTTAATCTTGAATTCACTGAAGGTTTTGCCGTATTTACTGGTGAAACAGGAGCAGGCAAGTCAATAATTGTTGATGCGCTCGACCTGCTGACCGGCGGCAGAGGCTCTGCGGACGTTATCCGGGACAGTTGTGACGAGGCCATTGTAGAAGGTGTTTTCTACAGCGAAGTCCCTGAGCAAAATCAGTATAAGTTAAAATTAAACAAGTATGGAATTGAGGATAACGGTCAGGAACTTCTTGTGAGGCGGTGTATCAGCAGGAGCGGCAGGAACCGCCTGTATATCAACGGGGTCTTGTCAACTCTTTCAGTCCTGAGTGATCTGTGCAGTCAGTTGATTGACATACATGGCCAGCATGAGCACCAGTCTTTGCTGAATAAAGAGACGCACGTTAATTATCTGGATGCGTTCGGCAAGTTGACAGAACTGAGGGGCAGGTTTGCAGAAAGGTTCAGAACGCTTGATGACCTTCAGCGACGCCTCAGCATGCTTGAGGACAATATTATCAGGAAGAAGGAAAGAGAGGATCTGATAAGATTTCAGCAAGCAGAGATTAAGACCGCTTCACTCAGGATTGGTGAAGACACTGATCTTGCCGCGGAACGCAATATCCTTGACAATTCTCAAAATCTCTCAGCTTTAAGTCATGATGCATACTGTATTCTTTATGAAAACGACGAGTCAGTGCTTGCATTGCTCAGCAGGGCAGAACGTTTGTTGTCTGATATATCATGTATTGATCAAGGGATGACCGGTACTGCTGAGCTGGTCAGGACATCCAGGGTAAATATTAAAGAGGCATCCGAAGGCATAAGGAGGTTTTTGGACAGGATCAGGCATGATCCGGAGAGATTGGAAAGAGTTAATGAACGCATATATCTCATTGACAAAATGAAGAAGAAATATGGTCCTGCCATTGAAGATATTCTGTCTCTACAGGAGAGGCTTGAAAGGGATCTGAAATCTATTGAGTCAATAGACCATGATGTCTCGCTCATCACTGAAGAGATCGGGATAGTGCGTAAGGATGTATGCGCGCTTGCAGATGAGCTTTCAGAAAAGAGGAAGGATGCTGCGGGCAGGTTTGAAAAAGAGGTTATGAGTGAATTATCCAGTCTTGCCATGGAGAAGACAGGATTCGTGATTAATATTGAGGATACTCCCTTATCTCAGGATGGCGTTGATTCAGTAGAATTCATGATCGCAAATATGAATGAGGGACCCAGGCAATTGACAAGGGTGGCGTCAGGCGGCGAGCTTTCAAGGATACTCCTTGCTATCAAGAGCAGGATTCATTCCATTAATTGTGCTCAGACTCTTATATTCGATGAGGTTGATGCCGGTATCGGCGGCAGGGTAGCTGAGGAGGTAGGCAAAAGGCTTAAGTCACTGTCAGGCGGCAATCAGTTATTTTGTGTAACTCATCTCCCTCAGATTGCTGCGTTCGCTGATTCGCATTTCCATGTGGAAAAGGTTGTTGCAGGTGAAAGGGCAGTGACAAGGGTGAGGCTGCTGGACCGGGAGGAAAGGATTGAAGAAATAAGCCGGATGCTTGGAGGAAGTGAAAAAACGGGAACTGCATTAAGGTATGCTGAAGAGATGATTAACAGGGTTACTGACGGAAATGAACCAGGGCCGGCAAAAAACAGGATATGCTCGCAACATTAAAAAAGGAGATCAGGCATCAGGTATTGACAAAGCGTGACAACCTGACCACAGAAGAGAGAATCAATCTTAGCCGGAAAATATGCAATAATCTAATGAGTCTTGATGAATTTAAGAAGGCTGATACAGTACATTTTTTTCTTACAATAAAGAGTGAGGTCATAACAGAGGAGGCCGTACGGAAGTCATTGCTGCTGGGTAAGGATGTTGTAGTGCCTGTGACAGACAGAAGGCAAAGACGCCTGCTGCTTTCAAGATTGTCAGATTATGACAGGGACCTGATGCTCATGCACCATGGTATCCATGAACCCAGACCTGAAGCCATAAGGCATATTGACCTTAAAGATGTGGATCTCATGGTGCTTCCGGGTGTTGCATTTGATCAGACGGGTCACAGGCTTGGTTATGGTGCAGGTTATTACGACAGACTTCTCGAAGCTGAACATACAAGACCGGTACTGACGGCCCTCGCTTTTGAACTGCAGATGGTTGACTATATCCCGGTAGGGCTGCATGATGTAGAAGTGGACATGATAGTAACTGAAGATCGCGTAATACGTTGTAAGCAGTGCAGGCCTTCAGAGCCGGCATGATGTTGCCCATAAGAGGCAACGTTACATGTTTGAAAGGATGAGGATTATGTCAGCAAAGATTATTGATGGAAAGTCAGTAGCAAGGCATATCATAGAAAATATAGCAAAAGAGGTTAATAAACTCAGGCACGAGGGTATTCACCCGGGTCTTGCAGTAGTGCTTGTGGGAAACAATCCTGCTTCTATGGTTTATGTAAGAAATAAGGGAGAGGCCTGCCGGTCTGCTGGCATCTATTCGGAAGAGCACAGACTTCCTGAGGATGCATCAGAGGACGAGTTGCTTCGCCTTATTGAAAGGCTTAATAACGACAACAAAATTAATGGCATACTGGTGCAGCTTCCTCTTCCGGAACGGATTAATAAAGATAATGTGCTGAAAGCAATTTCTCCTGAGAAGGATGTGGATGGTTTTCATGAAATCAACATGGGGAGGCTGATTACCGGACAGGATGGGCTTGTACCATGTACTCCGCTTGGAATTATCAAATTGCTTGATCATTATCATATAACCGTTGAAGGGAAAAATGCCGTTATAGTAGGCAGAAGCAACATAGTAGGCAAGCCGGTAGCGCTTATGCTCCTGAACAGAAATGCGACTGTTACAATATGCCATACAAGGACTAAAAACATGCAGGAGGTTTGCAGGCAGGCGGATATCCTGATAGCAGCGGTCGGACGTTCTCACATGATATCAGGCGATATGATAAAGGAAGGGGCTGTGGTTGTTGATGTTGGAATCAACAGGCAGGCTGACGGCAAGCTGGCTGGAGACGTTGATTTTGAACGTGCATCAGAAAAGGCGTCATGGATAACTCCGGTCCCGGGCGGAGTAGGGCCTATGACGATAGCAATGCTGCTATATAATACGGTAAAGGCTGCAAGGCATATGGCAGGCAAGCAATGAAAATAAGCAGGCTCCTGAATAATAAGCCTCCCCTGTTTTCTTTTGAGTTTTTTCCGCCTAAAAGTCCTGAGGGCGAAAAAAACCTGTATGAGACTATCAAAAACCTGCGCAGGCTGGAACCCGCATTTGTGTCCGTAACTTACGGAGCAGGTGGAAGTACAAGGGAAAAGACTGTTGACCTTGTAATAAGGATTAAACATGAACTGGGTATTGAGCCTATGGCACACCTTACCTGTGTGAACAGCTCAGAAAAAGAAATAAACAGCATTTTGTCAAAACTGCGGGACCAGGGCATAGAGAACATACTTGCACTGAGAGGGGACATCCCACAGCAGGAGGGGCTTGACAGAGGGCATGAGGCCTTCCACCACTCCAATGAATTAATAATGCACATAGTTAAAAACTACGACTTCTGCATCGGTGCAGCGGCCTTTCCTGAAGGACATAAGGAGAGCAGGAGTCTCGAGGAAGATACAAACTGCATGAAGATGAAGGCAGAGGCAGGGGCGGATTTTTTCATAACTCAACTTTTCTTTGATAACAGGTACTACTTTGAGCTTATTGAGCGGACTCAAAAGATCGGGCTTGCCATACCGGTTATACCGGGCATAATGCCTATCACGAGTGTGGACCAGATTGAACGCTTTACATCATTATGCGGAGCCACAATACCGGTGGACCTGAAAAACAGGCTCGAATCTGCAAGTGATAATCCGGCGGCTGTAATGGACATAGGCATCAGATATGCGACAGATCAATGCCGGGAGCTTCTGAAAAGAGGAGTCCCTGGAATACATTTCTACACACTGAACCGCTCCCCGGCAACTATTGCAATATTGAGAGAGTTAAAGATGATGTAATCACAGAGATTTCACGTAAACCGTCATGAGCCCTTCGACTGTTCGACAAGCTCACAGCACAGGGCTCACCAGGGTTCATGAAAATGTCATTCCCTCGTAAGCGGGAATCCAGACCGACGGCATGGTTCTGGATTCCCACTTATGTGGGAATGACGGGTACTCAAATCCTGCGGGGACAGGTTCTGTGGGAATTACGGGTGAATAGGAGCATTTTCAGGTGAAAATTACTGTACCGGACATACGTCGAAGAAAGCATGATGGCCGGAAGATTACCATGCTTACGGCATATGACTGCACCTTTGCCAGGCTGATTGATGAAGCCGGCATTGACATTGTCCTTGTCGGAGACTCACTCGGAACTGTTGTGCAGGGTTATCCAACGACATTGCATGTCACAATGGATGAGATGATATATCATACCAGGATTGCTTCAAGGGGGGTTCAAAATGCCCTTGTTGTAGGGGACATGCCTTTTATGTCATATCAGACGTCAGTATCAGATGCGGTGCGAAATGCCGGAAGGTTTCTTAAAGAAGGCTCGGCAGCAGCAGTCAAGATTGAAGGAGGATCTGCTGTTATAGACAAAATCAGGGCAATAATTTCATCAGGAATTCCGGTTATGGGACATCTGGGTCTTCTTCCCCAGTCAGTCCATCAAATGGGCGGGTATAAGGTGCAGGGGAGGGAGGATTCCTCTGCAGAGAAGATTCTGAGTGATGCAGCAATGCTTGAAGATGCCGGAGTCTTTGCAGTTGTACTTGAGGGCATTCCGGCAGGTCTCGCATCAAAAATTACAAATACGCTGACCATACCCACTATTGGAATCGGCGCCGGGGCCCAATGTGGCGGTCAGGTGCTTGTCATAAATGATCTTCTTGGTTTGTCTCCTCAGCCTGTACCCAGATTTGTAAGACAATATGCCGCAATGAGGAATATATGCACTGATGCAGTAAAACGCTTTAAGGAAGATGTAGAAAACGGCATATTTCCTTCCGCTGACGAGAGTTACTGAGTGATATCACCTTCAATCATAGACAGATTGCGGAATGAACTGGGCAGTGATGCAGTCATAACCGACCCGGAACACATGATATGTTACTCCTATGACGCAACCCGCATTGAGAAATTGCCTGATGCCCTGTTGATGCCGAAGTCTCCTGAGGATATTGCGTCAATTTTAAAAATTGCGAATAGTCAAAAGATCCCCGTGATACCAAGAGGAGCCGGCAGCGGATTTGCAGGTGGCTCTGTACCTGCAGAAGGCGGGATAATTCTGTCATTACAACGGATGGACAGGATCCTTGAGGTGAACACGAAAGACTTTTATATCGTTGCCGAGCCAGGGGTAGTTACAAGAGATATTCAAAAGGCCGCTGAAGCTGAGGGATTGTTCTATCCGCCTGACCCATCGAGTGTGAATTTCTGCACAATAGGTGGAAATATTTCCACTGGAGCCGGGGGTGCCAGAGGGGTCAAATACGGTACGACCAAGGACTATGTTATGGGGCTTGAAGTAGTCCTGCCCACAGGAGACATCATCTTTACCGGGACAAAGGCGCCCCGCAGTGTGGCCGGATACGACCTCACAAGGCTCCTGACAGGTTCAGAAGGAACACTCGGGGTTATTACAAAGGCGATACTAAGGCTCATACCTTTACCGGAAAAGACGGCTACTGCAGCAGCGATATTTACCTCGGTTAATGATGCCATAGCGGCGGTTGATCATATAATAATGTCTGGTATAAGGCCGTCAGTAATCGAGTTTATGGATAACTCATCAATAAGTGTAGTACGTGAACTCCTTCCGGAATCTGTAAGGGAACAGGGCGAGGCAATGATCATTTGTGAAGTTGACGGCCCGGGGACACAGCTTGAAGAGGGGTTGCACAGTATAGAGGATGTGTGCAGGAAGTCAGGGGCTGTCATTGTTTCTGCCGCACGGACTCCTCAGGACAGGGAGAGGCTCTGGACAGCCCGCAGGTCTGTGTCGCCTGCGCTCTATAAGATAAATCCTACAAAGATCAATGAGGATATTGTAGTCCCCCGCAGCAGACTTTGTGATTTGATGAACGGGGTCGGCATGATTGCATCAGGCAATAAGGTACAGATAGTCTCCTTTGGTCATGCCGGAGACGGCAATCTCCACATCAATGTAATGACAGATGACAAAAATAAAGAGGAGTTCAGGCGTGCCAAAAAGGCGGTACACGAGTTATTTGAGCTTACATTAAGCCTCGGAGGCAGCATTTCCGGAGAGCATGGCATAGGAATGACCAAGGCCCCTTTCCTTCCTATGGAAGTATCCGATAAGGTGATAGGGATCATGAAGGGAATTAAACGTACCTTCGACCCGAACAACATCCTGAACCCTGGTAAGATTTGGCCGTCTTGAATAAACAACATAGTTTAGAGAGTAAGCTCTGCATTCCATTTCCTGCCCTGAGGGTGCGTAATTACCAGCTCTACTTCAGCGGACAACTTATCTCTCTTTGCGGCACCTGGCTTCAAACAGTTGCACAGGGCTGGCTCGTGTTACAGCTTACCAGCTCTGCATTTCTCCTTGGCCTTGTAGCTGCGGCATCTATGCTTCCAAGCCTGTTGTTCTCTCTCCTGGGAGGCGTGATGGTGGACCGTTTCCCAAAAAGAAAGATCCTGCTTTTCACGCAGACAGCCTCGATGTGTTTTGCGCTTATCCTGGGTGTTCTTACATTACTCAATATCATTACTGTGACTGAGATTGTCATACTGGCGTTTCTCCTCGGCACTGTAAACGCTGTTGATGTCCCTGCCAGGCAATCCTTTGTCATTGAAATGGTAGGCAGGGATGCGCTTGCATCGGCTATTGCGCTCAACTCCGGAATTTTTAATGCTGCCCGTGTCATCGGCCCTGGTTTTGCAGGAATACTTATTGCCCTTGTCGGTACAGGCGGGACATTTATCATCAATGGCCTCAGCTACATCGCGGTCATTATCGCCTTGCTTTTCATCCGAATTGATAACGAGAGGGCTCAGGTGCCTGAGATAAGTACCCTGACAGCTATCAGGGAGGGAATACAGTATGCCTTTTCCGAGCCGGTAATCCGTACCCTCTTGTTATTCGTGGGCGTAACCTCAGTCTTTGGATGGTCCTATTCTTCGATGCTTCCCATAATAGCCCGGAATATCTATCGTGCAGATGCCACAGTCCTCGGCCACTTCTATTCCGCAACCGGTATCGGCGCCGTGATTGCCATGGTCCTTGTATCCGCCTATTCGAGACAAATCAGGGCATCATGGTTCATCCTCGGTGGTAACATTCTTTTTGTCCTGAGTCTGGTTATGTTCACGTTTACGGTTAATCTGGCAATTGCGCTTCTTCTTCTGTTATTTGCCGGTCTGGGGCTTATTTCACAGATGGCCATGATAAATACCACGATACAGCGACTGGCTGATGACAGGCTGCGTGGACGCGTGATGGCGATATATGCCCTTATGGTCATGGGGCTTGCCCCGCTCGGTCATCTTGAAGTCGGCTATTTCACTGAACACTACGGCCCCAGGTTTGCGATACGCTTTGGTGCAGCCGTAGTATTTATATTTGCTGTGATCCTTTTCCTGAGTCGAAACAGGATAAGAACTGCCCATAAGCGCTATCGCCAGATTAAAAATGAAACAGCGTAGGTTTATGTCAAACTTGCTACACATTCTTATGTTTGCTATAGTGACGATATGTACGAAAATCCTATTAACTCAATGACAGGCAAGAGGGTAAGGATTATAGCAAACGATATTGCGTACACAGGTCTGTTAGTCGAAGTGACGGAAACTTCAGTTGAATTGCAGGGTGATGGTCAGTGGGTCACGATTCCTGTTGACTGTATAAGTTCGATTTCTGCAGAAGAAGATGCTCCTGATGGCGGGCAGTTTCCGCCCGCTACTGCCGGTTTCTGAAAAACGCAACAGTATTTGCAAGACCGGTCCTGAGTGGCACTGATGGCTCCCAGTCCAGTGTTTTTCTTGTCTTGTCAAAGCTCAGACAACTCCGCATCTGCTCCCCCTTCTTTGCAGGCCCGTGCATCTCGCGCACATTGCTCCCTGTCAGTTCAACCAGGATCCTGAAAAGCTCATTTACTGTTGTCTCTATGCCTGTGCCGACATTAAAGATATCGCATATGTCATTCTCTATAGCCCGCATTACTGCATTAACAACATCCTCTACATAAACATAATCGCGTGTCTGCATCCCATTTCCGTTGATCAGCGGCTGGTCATTTCTAAGCATCTTCTTTGTAAATATGGCTACTACACCGGCCTCCCCAAAAGGGTCCTGTCTCGGGCCATAGACATTTGCATATCTCAGTGAAACATACTTTAAACCATGCATCACCTGATAATAATAGAGATAATGTTCGCCGGTTAATTTACTTATTCCGTAGGGGCTGACAGGTCGTGCCGCGTGGTCCTCTGCCGTAGGGTAGGGGCCTCCCTCACCGTATATAGCCCCGCCTGTTGACGAGAAGATGACCTTTCTGGTTCCATAACGAACGGCGTATTCAAGGAGATTAATCATCCCTAGTATGTTTGTCTTTGCATCGAATGCAGGATCGGCAACTGATCTCCTGACATCCATCTGTGCGGCCAGATGACAGATTACCTCAGGTTTTTCCTTCTTAAATACCTTCTCAATCCTCGGATTTTCAATGTCCAGTTTATAGAATTCAGCTGCAGGATTGAGGTTTTCGGTTTTGCCTGTTGAGAGGTTATCTATAACAGATACCGTATGTCCTTCCAGTATAAGCCTGTCAACTATATGAGATCCTATGAACCCAGCACCGCCTGTAACAAGAACACGCATTTCAGCTCCTCCCTACTGAATAATAGTCAAACCCGTTTTTCCTCATCCTATCAGGTTCATACACATTCCTTAAATCTATAAATACCGGATGTTTCAACAGACCTCTTAATCTCTCCAACTCAAGGTTTCTGAACTGATTCCATTCTGTGATGAGTATTATGGCATCAGCATTAGTAGCTGTATCATAGGCATCATTGCAATAAGTGACTTTATTTCCGAGTACGGCTTTTGCATCATCCATTGCAGCCGGATCAAAAACTCTTATGTTTGCGCCAATATCAACAAGACCATCTATAATATGAATGGCAGGCGATTCCCTGATATCATTTGTATTTGGCTTGAAAGAAAGGCCAAGTACACCGAGTGTCTTGCCTCCTGCTCCACGGAGCGCATGTTCGATCCTGGTGATCATGTGATTCTTCTGTGTTATATTGACCTCAATTACACTGCGTGCAATCTTGAAGTCATAACCGTGGCTCTCACCAATCTGCAGCAGCGCCCTGACATCCTTTGGAAAGCATGAACCCCCAAATCCTGGTCCGGCATGAAGGAACTTTGGGCCTATCCTTTTATCCAGTCCCATTGCCTTTGCCACCACCTGGACATTAGCTCCGACCTTTTCACACAGGTTGGCCATCTCGTTGATGAATGATATCTTTGCTGCGAGAAACACGTTTGAGGCGTACTTTATCATCTCTGCCGTTTCTATGTCGGTCATAATAAACGGAGTCTCAATTATGTAGAGGGGACGGTAGAGGTCTCTGACTATAGATGCTGCCCGTTCACTGCCGGAGCCTATAACTATCCTGTCAGGCCTCATAAAATCCTCGACAGCAGACCCCTCACGAAGGAACTCAGGGTTGGATACAATATCAAATTCACAATTGCTGTTTATATTTTTGATAATATCTCTTATTCTTTCGCCTGTCCCCACAGGCACAGTGCTCTTTGTAACTATTACTTTGTAACTTTGAAGATTTTCTGCTATTGTTTTTGCAACAGAGTCCACGTAAGAGAGGTCAGCCGAGCCATCCTCAAGTGACGGTGTTCCAACGGCAATGAAAATAACATCTGATTTTCTTATAGTATCCGCTGTATTTCCCGAAAATTGCAGCCTGCCCTCGTTGATATTCTTTCGCATCAGCTCTTCAAGTCCGGGTTCATAGAAAGGTACGACCCCCTTTTGCAGGAGGTTGACCTTCGCCTCATTCATATCAACGCAGGTAACGTTCAATCCGAACTCTGCAAAGCATGTTCCTGTAACAAGACCAACATACCCAGCGCCAATCACGCCTATGTCCATAATTTCATTTCCTCCCTTTTTCCCTTTTTAAAAACCATTCTGCAAACCTGCCCACACCTTCCTTAATGTCCACAGACGGGGTATAACTGAGTAGTTTCCTTGCCTTATTAATATCGGCAAATGTAACCGGCACATCTCCTGGCTGTTCAGGAAGCCATTCAATGACAGCCTTCTTCTTTAAATTTACTTCAATAAGCGAAATCAGCTCATTGAGTCTAATGGTCTTTGACTCACCAAGGTTGACAATCTCATACCCAAATTCTGTGTTGAGAGATGCCATTATGCCCGCGATGATATCATCAATATATGTGTAGTCCCGCCTCGATGTCCCATCACCATACACGGGTATCTCTTTACCCTCATAGATCAGCCTGGTAAATTTGTGTATAGCCATCTCCGGTCTCTGGCGGGGTCCGTAAACAGTGAAGAATCTGAGGCAGCACACGGGTATCCCGTAAAGGTGATGATATGTAAAAGAAATAAGCTCTCCTGCCTTCTTTGTTGCAGCATAAGGAGATATCGGGAAATCCACATTGTCATCTTCACTGAACGGGACTTTTTTATTTTCGCCATATACTGATGATGATGATGCAAATATAAATTTCTTTATATGATGGTTTTTTGCCATTTCAAGAAGGTTCATCGTACCCCTTTCATTAACATCGTAATACAAAAGAGGCTCTTTAATTGATGGCCTGACCCCTGCACGCGCAGCAATATGGACTATAACATCTATATTGTTTGCGTTGAATATATCGGCAAGGAGTTTTAAATCCCTGATATCACCTTCAATCAATGTAAACTGTCTGTTTTCATGAAGGGTTCTGATATTTTCCCTCTTTATCTGAGGGTCATAGAATGTATCAAAGTTGTCAAGGCATATTACCCTTGAACCTTCCTTAAGGAGCATTTCACTGAGATGAGACCCTATGAATCCTGCACCGCCTGTAATAAGGATATTTTTCAAATCATTTCTCCATTACCACCAGATATTCCCTGTTCCCCTTTTGGCCGGGGATAGGGGAGGGGGCGCTCCCCCTGATCCTGAACCCAATCCCTTCGGCAAACTGAATGACTTTATTTACGGCGCTCAATATTTTGGCGGTATCCCTTACGATACCCCCTTTCCCGACCTCTCCCTTTCCAACCTCAAACTGAGGCTTGACAAGCGCAACAATCAAAGAGGGAGGAGAAAGATGCTCCCATACGGATGTCAAAATCCTTGTAAGAGAAATAAACGATACGTCAATAGTAACTATATCAATTGCTTCTGTAACGGCTGCCCAGTCAAACTTAAGTATATGGGTCTTTTCCAGATTAATCACCCTTGGGTCGTCCCTTAGCTTCCAGTGCAATTGGCCGTAGCCGACGTCAATGGCATAGACCTTTTTAACCCCATTTTGTAATAAACAGTCTGTAAAACCCCCGGTTGATGCGCCTATGTCCATTGCCGTCATACCCGTTAAATCCAGATTAAAATGCCTTACAGCCTCTTCCAGTTTAAGTCCGCCCCGGCTGACGTACGGCATCTGATACCTGATGCTGATCTCAGCGCTCTCATTGCATAAAGTGCCCGCCTTATCTGTCAGGGTGCCGTCAACGTACACACTGCCGGAGAGTATGACCCCCAGGGCCTTCTGTCTTGTTTCTGCAAGTCCGCGTTCAACAAGGAGGACGTCAAGCCGCAGACGTCGCTCTTTCACACCTTCCCCCATTTTACTAAACGGGGGATGAAGAAAGATACTACCTTCGCAATGCTGTCTGCATCAAGACCATATAGCTGGTGTAATTCCTTTATAGTGCCATGCTCGATAAACTTGTCAGGAAGTCCAATCCTTTTTACGTGAATATCCGCTGCCCCGTGTTTCTCAAGGGCCTCCATGACTGCGCTGCCAAATCCACCTGCGAGGGTGCCATCCTCTACAGTGACGATATAACCGCATTTATTTGCAAGCTCTAAAATCATTTCCTCGTCAAGAGGTTTTGCAAATCTTGCATTTGCAACAGCAGCGTCAATTCCATTCTTCTTAAGAATCCGGGCTGCATCTAATGCGGGATAGACCATATTGCCCAGCGCAATTATGGCTACATCACTTCCATCCGTAATAATCTCTCCCTTTCCGATTTCTACGGGCATAAACTGCTGTTTCATTTCCACCCCCACACCCGCCCCCCGCGGATAGCGGACGGCAGAGGGGCCATTGTAGCTGATTGATGCAGAAAGCATGTGCTGTAATTCATCTTCATCCTTGGGCGACATTATCACAATATTGGGTATATGCCTCAGAAAGTTTATGTCAAATGTCCCATGGTGTGTAGGCCCGTCTTCTCCGACCACACCCGCCCTGTCAATCGCAAATGTCACAGGGAGGTTTTGAAGACATACGTCGTGAACTATCTGGTCATATGAGCGTTGAAGGAATGTAGAGTAGATTGCAACGACAGGATGATATCCTCCTGAAGCCAATCCTGCGGCAAATGTCACCCCATGTTGTTCTGCAATGGCTACATCGTAGAACCTGTCCGGGAATTTCTCTGCAAAGGCATTAAGTCCGGTACCCTCGGGCATGGCGGCTGATATCGCAACTATTTTATCATTTATCTCAGCAAGTCTTGTCAAAGCCTGGCTGAATATTTTTGTATAGGTCGGGACAACAGATTTCTTCAACGGTTTCCCTGTCTTAATATCAAAAGGCGGGATGCCGTGGAAAGATGCCGGGTCATTCTCTGCAGGAGGATAACCCTTCCCCTTCCTTGTGACAACGTGCACGAGAACAGGTCCCTTAAGATTCGCTATGTTCTCAAGAGTCGGGAAGAGGTGATCAAATCTGTGTCCGTCAATAGGGCCGATATACCTAAACCCAAGTTCCTCGAATAATGTCCCGGGACCTACCAGTCCTTTTACAGATTCTTCAGCTTTTTTCGCAACCTTCAGCATAGGCTCTCCTATGCGGGGGATATTCTTTATAATAAACTCTGTTTCCTGTTTGACCTTTGTGTAAAATGATCCTGTTATAATCTTGCTCAAATAGGATGATATGGCCCCGACATTGCGGGAAATAGACATCTCATTGTCATTTAGGATGACGATAATGTCTTTCTTTAAGTCACCTGTGTGATTAAGCCCCTCAAATACCATGCCGGCTGTCATGGACCCGTCGCCTATCACAGCTACAATCTTGTTGGATTTGCCCAGTTTGTCCCGAGCCTCAACCATTCCAAGCGCCGCTGATACGGATGTCCCGGCATGTCCGACATTGAATGAGTCATAGCTGCTTTCATCCATTTTTGGAAAACCGCTTATGCCTCCATGTTGTCTGAGTGTATGAAACTCGCTCCTGCGGCCGGTTAACATCTTGTGAACATATGCCTGATGGCCGACGTCCCAGACAATCATGTCTTCAGGGGTATCGAGGATATAGTGGAGGGCAATTGTCAGCTCGACAACACCAAGATTTGAAGCAAGATGCCCGCCTGTACGGGAGACTACTTCCAGCAAACGCTCACGAATCTCTTCTGCGAGCTGCGGAAGATGTTCCTTGGGTATTTTTTTAAGGTCCTGAGGGCTGTTTATTGTGTCGAGGTATTTCACTTTATAATTCCCGTTCAACTGTTCCTTGCTATGATATAGCCGGCAATCATCCTGAGGTGGTTTGCCTTATCATCGAAAGAGTCCAGGGCAGCCAGAGCCTCGTTTATGAGTTTTTCTGCCAGGATCTTTGATTCAGCCAATCCTGTAATCGCCGGATATGTGCTCTTGTTTTGTCTTGCATCCTTGCCTAATGACTTGCCAACTTCCTGTTCAATACCTTCCACATCAAGGATATCATCTGCAATCTGAAATGCCAGTCCGGTCTTAGCGCCATAATCTGTAAGCGCCTGCAGTTGAGTTTCAGTTGCACCACCTGAAATTCCGCCTGCCCGTATGGCCGCCAGTATAAGGGCGCCGGTCTTCCTGCGATGTAGTTCTTCGAGTTCCCTGATATCCATAATCGTTCCTTCGTTTTCCATGTCTAACTGCTGCCCGCCGACCATCCCTTCTGGTCCTGCGGCGGCTGCAATTTCATGTATGATCCGGAGACGCCTGTCTGCATGTTTGTTCGCCTCTACATTATCTGCTCCGGAAAGTATTTCAAAAGCCATAGTCAGCAGGCCGTCGCCGGCAAGTATTGCGGTTGCCTCACCAAAGACCTTGTGGTTCGCAGGTTTCCCCCTCCTGAGGTCATCATTGTCCATAGAGGGGAGGTCGTCATGGATAAGAGAATAGGTGTGAATCATTTCTATGGCAACAGCAGCAGGTATAACATCTTCTATCCTGCCGCCAACTGCTTCACATGAAGCTATTGCAAGTATAGGCCTTATTCTCTTTCCGCCTGCAGCGAGGCTGTAGTGCATTGAATTATACAATGTATGGGGTATATTCCCGGGGATGCCCGAAAGTCTCAGAAGGTATCCGTCTATTATCTCCTTGTTTGACTGGAGGTATGAGCTAAGGATAGACTTATCCTTCGTTTTCACTGTTATCATTTATTTTAGATTCAGTGCCAAAGGGCTTTAAGACCGCCTTGTCCTTATCCTTCATAAGGATTTCAACCCTTTTCTCTGCCTCATCTAATTTAGTCATGCAGGTCTTTGAGAGTTTTATCCCCTCTTCAAAGATCTTCAATGATTCTTCAAGAGGCATGTCCCCTTTTTCGAGGGTCTGAACAATCTCCTCAAGCCTCTCCATAGCCTTTTCAAATTTTACTTCTTTTTCCATAGGTTAAGGTATTATAATACAAGGAGGGGTAAGGACGTCAAGAAATTATTCAAAGACACTGTTTACCTTGACAAACTCCAGGAAATTTATTAATGTCTATCCTGCCCGGCAATTGGTGATTCTTCGTAATTGGTTTGATAATGTAGCCAGGTTGCCCAGTGGTTTGTTAAGCCATTAACTGTTTTTTGTTCAAAAACGTCCAGATGCAAGGAAGGCCTTAAAATTTGAGGTGAGGCGTACTTTATGTACGTTGAGCCTCAAATTTTAAGGCCTGACGCCGCAGATGGATGTTTTTCAACAAAAAATCAAGGCGGTGTAGCTCAGTCGGCTAGAGCAGAGGTCTCATAAGCCTCGTGTCGGTGGTTCGATTCCACCCACCGCCACCATAATAAATCCAGCACATCCCCTAATCACCCCTCGCTTCCTCACGGCTTCTTCCTGAAACTGATCCGTCAATAGATATTATCAGGGGTGAAGTTTTATAACGATGCATTATTGATTCATTATAGAAACATATATTAAAACGTCTAATTATCTCTATTGACAGTGAGGTCAAGTTACTGCTATTTTACGTTTCACGCACGGGCTGTCTACTGCCAGCTCAAGCTGCCATATAGGGTATAGGCCAAACTAATGGAGGACATGGGTGATGAAGAGGGTATTTGCAGTTCTCTTTCTGATTTTCATTATTCCCTGTACATCCTGGTCTTATACATATCAGGATGTGCAGACCTTCGTTGATAACAACCCTGCACCAGAGGGGTGCTTTAACTGGACAGAAGAG
>JADZCV010000047.1 GCA_020851375.1 Nitrospirota bacterium
GGGACAATATAACGGTGGAAGGTGATTTGATAACGCCAATAGCGATGTCCGAGGGGTTGAGGTTTGCAGTGCGTGAGGGCGGCAAGACAGTGGGCGCAGGGGTTATAACAAAGGTAATTGAGTAGAAAGAAGGCTGAAGGTTAGGAAGGCTGAAGACTGAAGGGTAATGTACCTTCTTCCTTCAGTCTTCTACCTTCCTCACCTTCAGTCTATTCTTAAAGGAACTTAAAATGGCAATGGGTCAGAAGATTAGGATACGGTTAAAGGGGTATGATTATAAACTGCTTGATCAGTCTGCGGCTGAGATCGTAGATACAGCGAAGAGGACAGGAGCCAGGGTATCAGGTCCGATCCCCCTCCCTACGAGCATAAACAAGTTTACAGTTCTCAGATCGCCTCATGTAGACAAAAAGTCGAGAGAGCAATTTGAAATGCGGACGCATAAGAGGCTTATTGACATTTATGAACCTACTCCTGAGACAGCGGATGCATTGATGAAGCTGGATATATCTGCAGGCGTTGATGTGGAGATAAAATTATAATAATTGGCTGATATCTGGTCAGCATGAACTAAGAAAGACAGAACTCAAAATGATTAATGGATTGATTGGAATAAAACATGGTATGACGCAGATATTTTCAGCAGATGGCCGCGTAATACCCGTGACAGTGGTTGAAGCCGGACCATGCAGGGTAATAAGAAAGAAGACTGTTGAAAAGGATGGTTATGAGTCTGCTCAGGTGTCCTTCAAAGATGCCAAAGAGAAGCATTTGACAAAAGCGGTCCTGGGGCATTTCAGGAAAAACAAGGTGACGCCTTCAAGATATATAACTGAATTTGGCGGTGATATGTCTGCGCTGACCCCAGGGCAGGAGCTTACAGTGGAGATATTTCAGGAAGGTGATGTGGTGGATGTAAGCGGAGTCACCAAGGGCAAGGGTTTTCAGGGGGTTGTAAAGAGGCATAAATTTGCAGGCGGCCCGGCAACTCATGGATCTATGTTTCACAGGGCTCCTGGATCAATCGGAAGCAGTGCTTATCCATCAAGGGTCAGAAAGAACAAAAGGCTTCCGGGGCACATGGGGAACAAGAGGCGTACGGTGCAGAATCTTGAGGTTGTTGGCGTGCGAAAAGAAGATAACCTGCTTTTAATAAGGGGGGCTATTCCCGGAAGCAAGGGATCGCTCGTATACGTAAAGAAGGCCGTCAAGGCGGGTAAATAATCAGAAAAGTGAGTGTGGGTGATAAGATGCAAGTGCCGGTAGTGGATCTGAACAATAATGTGGTTGGTAATGTAAGTCTTGATGATAAGATATTTGGTATTCCTGTAAACAGGGCGCTCCTTCATGAAGCAGTGACGCTGTCATTAAATAATCAGCGGCAGGGGACTCATGAGACCAAGACAAGGGCTGATGTCAGCGGCGGCGGGAAAAAGCCATGGAAGCAAAAGGGGTCAGGCAGGGCCAGATCCGGTTCTTCAAGATCTCCTGTCTGGAGGAGCGGTGGTATTGTGTTTGGTCCGCATCAGCGTGACTACTCCTATAGCATGCCAAGGAAGAAGGGCAGGCTTGCGTTGTTCAGTGCCCTTTCATCAAAACTAAAGGATAATAATCTTGTAGTAATTGATTCTTTTGGCATCAAGGATGGAAAGACCAGGGAGGTCGTATCACTTTTGCGCAGGCTGAATGTATCAGACAGCACCCTGATTGTATGTGATGCCGGGAATGAGGCTCTATACAGGGGTGGGCGCAATGTAGCTGGAGTTGCTGTTATTGATGTTGAGCAAATTAATGTCTACGATCTTTTAAAATTCAAGAACCTTATTATCACGAAGGATTGTATTGAGAAAGTGGCTGAGGTGTGGTCGTGAATATTGATATCCATGATATAATATGCTATCCGATTATTACGGAGCGCAGTACAGTGCTTCGTGAGGAGATGAATAAGGTGCTGTTTGTTGTGAATGCCAGGGCGAATAAAATACAGGTAAAGCAAGCGGTTGAAGAATTGCTTAAAGTAAAGGTTGAGAAAATAAACCTGATCAGTGTGCATGGGAAAAAGAAGCGGCTTGGCAAGTTTGAGGGTGTCCGGCCCGGAAGGAAAAAGGCAATTGTAACCCTGAAAAAAGGGGAAAAACTCGAAATATTTGAGGGCGCGTAAGTTATGGGGCTGAAAAAATTTAAACCAACATCTCCAGGAGTAAGGGGAAAGACAAGTCTTACATTTGATGAGATAACCAGGTCAAAGCCTGAGAAATCGCTTGTATCATCAAAGCAGCAGCATGGTGGCAGGAATAATAACGGTCATATCACCGCTGATCATAAGGGGGGCGGTCATAGAAAGCTTTATCGTCAGATTGACTTTAAACGGGACAAGACAGCAGTCCCGGCAAAGGTTGCTGCTATTGAATATGATCCGAACAGGACTGCCCGGATCGCTTTATTGCATTACACAGACGGAGAAAAGAGATACATCATTGCTCCGGAAGGTTTGAGGGTGGGCGATCTCGTAAGCTCTGGTCCGGACAGCGAGATCAGGGTGGGAAATGCCCTTCCTCTGGCAAATATACCGCTGGGTACGGTTGTTCATAATGTGGAGTTGATGCCTGGCAGGGGTGCAAGACTGGCAAGAAGTGCAGGTGCAGCAGTTCAGTTGATGGCCAGGGATGGTGATTACGCGACAATCAGAATGGGGTCCGGTGAGATAAGGATGGTTAATTCGAGGTGTATGGCAACGCTTGGTCAGGTCGGAAATGTTGAGCATTTTAATGTTTCCATAGGAAAGGCCGGCAGGTCACGTTGGCTTGGAAAGAGGCCTCATGTGAGAGGTGTTGCAATGAACCCTGTGGATCATCCTCATGGTGGAGGCGAGGGTAAGACATCAGGGGGAAGGCATCCGTGTACCCCGTGGGGCAAACCGACCAAGGGTTATAAGACGCGCAGGAATAAGACTACTGGTAAATTGATTATAAAGCGGAGGAAGTAAGGTAAATGGCACGTTCCATCAAAAAAGGACCTTTTATAGACTCTCATCTTTCAAAAAAGATTGAGGTGATGAATCAGGCAGGTGAGAAGAAGATAATCAAGACATGGTCAAGAAGGTCAACTATAATCCCTGAAATGATAGGCCATACTATAGCTGTGCACAACGGAAAGAAATTTATTCCTGTCTATGTAACTGAGAATATGATCGGTCACAAGCTTGGAGAATTTTCCCCCACGAGGACGTTTAAGGCGCACTCCGGCGCCAAGACAGAGAAATCTACTGCATTAAAATAACAGGGTTATAAGACAGGGGAGTCGTAAACTATATGGAAGCGAAGGCTATATTAAGATATGCAAGGGTGGCGCCAAGGAAGGCAAGGCGCGTTATGAATCTTGTCCGCGGCAAAGATGTCGGTGAGGCGCTGAATATTCTCAAGTTCCTGCCGCAGCATGCGTCATTTACGATAGATAAGGTGCTCAAATCTGCTATAGCAAATGCGAAGCAAAAAAACATCGGAGATGTGGATGACCTGATCATTAGCAGCGCATATGTGGACCATGGACCGGCGCTAAAGAGGTTTAAGGCAGGACCAATGGGGCGTGGCATGAGCAGAAAGCGTCATATGAGTCATATAACTGTAGTGTTGTCTCCTAAAGAGGCAGTAAAAAGGCATTAATAAAACGTATTAAGTAAGGGAGGGGGTCAGCTTGGGACAGAAGGTTCATCCGGTTGGGTTCAGATTGGGATATATTAAGTCATGGCAATCCAGGTGGTATGCAGAGCGCGGGTATGCTGCATTACTGCATGAGGACCTTAAGGTGAGAAGACTTGTCAAGAGTAAGCTGGCTCACGCAGGTGTTTCCACTATAGGCATTGAACGTTCTACCCAGACTGCAAAGGTTAATATTCATACGGCCAGGCCCGGAATCATTATAGGAAGAAAAGGGGCTGAGGTTGAAAAGTTGAAAAAGGACCTGGAGGCGCTTACTGGCAAGCAGGTCTTTGTAAATATACTTGAGATAAAGAAACCGGAGATTGACTCACAGCTTGTTGCAGAAAATATCGCATCGCAACTGGTGAAGAGGATTGCCTTCAGAAGGGCAATGAAAAAGAGCGTTGCTTCTGCCATGAGGTTTGGTGCGCAGGGGATAAAGATACAATGTTCAGGCCGTCTTGCCGGCTCAGAGATTGCGAGGACAGAATGGTACCGTGAAGGTCAGGTACCACTGCACACCCTCAGGGCTGACATTGATTATGGATTTGCAGAGGCAAAGACTACATATGGGCAGATTGGCATTAAGGTATGGATCTACAAGGGAGAGGTACTTTCTGACAGGGAGGATATAGCAGGTGTTAGCGCCTAAGAAGATAAAACACAGGAAGCGTCACAAGGGACGCACTAACGGCAAGGCGACGAGAGGGGCTGACCTTAGTTTTGGAACATTTGGCCTTAAGACTCTGGAGCCTGGGCTTATTACGGCAAGGCAGATAGAGGCTGCCCGTATTGCTATAACAAGGCACGTCAAGCGCGGCGGAAGGGTATGGATAAGGATATTTCCCGATAAGCCTGTAACCAAGAAGCCGGCTGAGACGAGGATGGGAAAAGGCAAGGGGCCTGTTGAAGGATGGGTTGCAGTCGTGCTTCCCGGGCGCATATTATATGAGATGGATGGTGTTACAAAAGAGATTGCCAAAGAGGCATTGAGGCTTGCGTCACATAAGCTGCCTGTAGCGACTAAATTTATTGAAAGAGGCGGGGAGGTCATATGAAACTGAAAGAGATGCTCGGCGCCACCCTGGAGGAGCTCGCAGGACGTGAGACAGAATTGAAAAGAGAGATGTTTAATCTTAGATTCCAGCAGGCTGTTGGCGGAAGTCTTGAGAATCCAATGCGCATCAGAAACGTAAGGAAGGAAATTGCGAGGCTTAAGACTGTGGTTCAGCAGAGGAAGGCGGAGGGGTAATGGCTGTAAAGAGGCGGAAAGAATTCGTGGGCCGGGTGATAAGTGACAGGATGAACAAGACGGTGACCGTGCTTGTTGAAAATCTGTACAGGCACCCGACATATGGAAAGATAGTTAAAAGGCGGATGAAATTCAAGGCACATGATGAAGATAACAAGTGTCACACAGGCGATAAGGTAAAGATTATTGAGACAAGGCCTATAAGCAAAGATAAGCATTGGGCAGTTATTGACATACTTGAAAGCAGTCAGGCAGGGGAATAGGAACTAACATGATTCAGCCAAGGACAATATTAGAAGTCGCGGATAACTCAGGTGCAAAGAAGGTTATGTGTGTAAGGGTAATGGGCGGATCCAATAAAAGGTATGCCGGCATCGGCGATGTCATCGTTGTAAGTGTTAAAGAGGCGATCCCGGATGGAACTGCAAAGAAAGGCCAGGTTGCCAAGGCTGTAGTTGTAAGGTCAGTAGACAGCCTTCGCCGTGACGATGGTTCTTATATCAGATTTGACAAGAATGCTGCGGTTCTTATCAATGCCCAGGGCGAACCGGTAGGCACTAGAATCTTCGGCCCCGTGGCCAGAGAGCTAAGGTGGAAGAAATTCATGAAAATTATTTCTCTTGCTCCGGAGGTGGTCTGATGCAGTTAAGAATCAGGAAAGGTGACACAGTTGAGGCCATTTATGGAAAAGAAAAAGGCAAGAGGGGCAAGGTCCTCAGGGTGTTGTCATCAAAGGGGAGCAGATTTGTGCTCGTCGAGAAGCTCAATATGATAAAAAAACATATGAAGCCTTCACAAAAGATCAAAGAGGGCGGCATACTTGAACGGGAAGGACCGTTGCATATATCCAACGTATCCATGGTTTGTCCAAAATGCAGCAAGGCTACAAGGGTAGGAATGCAGGCAGGTGATGATAAGAAGATGCGTTATTGTAAGAAGTGCAGGGAGATAATAGATTAGTTAACTTTTTTTGTTGAATAAAGGTACATTATGGGAAAAGGTGAAGCAAAAAAGAGTCAGCCAAGATTAAAGGAAAAATATCAAAAGGAGGTTGTTCTCGCACTGATTCAGGAGTTTTCTTACGAAAATCCCGTTCAGGCGCCTCATATTGAAAAGATTATAATCAATGCAGGTATTGGTGAGGCTGTTCAGAATGTTAAATTGCTGGATGGGGTAGTTGAAGAACTGAAACAGATTTGCGGACAGCAGCCACTTGTCAGGAAGTCAAAGAAGGCTATAGCGACTTTCAAGCTTCGCGCCGGGATGCCTATAGGTTGCAAGGTTACCCTCAGGGGCGACAGGATGTACGAGTTTCTTGACAGATTAATCAGCATTGCATTACCCAGGATAAGGGACTTCAGGGGGATTAACGGAAATGCATTTGATGGGCAGGGAAATTATACCCTTGGTTTAAAAGAGCAGATCATCTTCCCTGAAATTAAGTATGAGTCTGTAACATTCGTACATGGCTTTGACATTACAATAGTTACAAGCGCAGTAAATGACAATGAGGGTAAGGCTTTATTGAAGATGATGGGTATGCCGTTCAGAAATTAAAGTAACTGATGGAGGGAATGTGGCAAAGAAGTCTCTGATAGCAAAATCAAAACTGGAACCCAGGTTTAAGGTTCGAAAGTATAACAGGTGTCCGTTGTGCGGGCGGGCGAGGGCATTTTTACGGAAATTTCAGATGTGCCGTATATGTTTCAGGTCTCACAGCCTCCTGGGTGAAATTCCGGGAGTAATCAAGTCGAGCTGGTAGAAGGAGCGATTAAATTATGGTAATGACAGATCCTATAGCAGACATGCTGACAAGAATAAGAAATGCGAGTAACCAAAAGCATTCTGTGGTTGAAATACCATTGTCCAAACTGAAACTTGAGATGGCAAGGATTCTCAAGGAAAGTGGTTTTGTTTCGGGTTATAGTGTTGACGGAGATGGAATAGACAGGAAGATCTCTGTTCATTTGAAGTATAGCAGGAATGACATTCCGGTACTTACTGGTATTAAGCGGGTCAGTAAACCGGGGTGCAGGGTTTATGTGGGCAAAGATGAGATTCCGCGCGTTGTGGGCGGGATCGGAGTTGCCATACTTTCGACATCCAGAGGGCTTCTGTCAGACAGGGAAGCACGGAGAGACGAGGTTGGCGGTGAACTGTTGTGTTATGTCTGGTAACAATATCAAGGGGTAAATAACGTGTCAAGGATTGGCAAGAAACCTATAGTAATCCCCAAAGGGGTGGAAGTCAGGATAGAAAGTAATATAGTGTCTGTTAAGGGGCCAAAGGGAAATTTACAAAAGGCATTCTCAGGAGACGTGAATATTTCGAAGGATGACGGTAATATCTCAGTTGCCGCTTGCGGCAATGAAAAACACTACAGATCTCTTCACGGACTTACACGGACACTTATATCCAATATGATAGAAGGTGTAACCAATGGATATGAGAAGGTGCTTGAAATTAGCGGTGTTGGTTATAAATCAGCGCTGCAGGGCAGGAATATCATGCTGAATTTGGGTTACTCTCATCAGGTTACTTTTCCGCTTCCTGCAGGCATAGATGCCACTATTGACAAACAGACTGTAATTACACTTAAGGGGTCTGATAAGGAGTTGCTGGGGCAGGTTGCCGCAAATATACGTGGAATGCGCATGCCAGAACCTTATAAGGGCAAGGGTATTAAATATAAGAGTGAACGCATACTTAGAAAAGCCGGGAAGACCGGTAAGAAATAGGGAGGATTAAGTTGTCTAAAGCAGATTCAAGGGAGAAGAGGCATAACAGGGTCAGGAAAAAGATCAGCGGAACAGAGGAGAGGCCAAGGCTGAGCGTATACAAGAGTAACCGCTTTATCTATGCCCAGCTGATTGATGACATGAAAGGTCACACCCTTGTTAGCGCATCCTCCATAGAGGAAGCGCTGCGAAGTGGCAATGTAAATTGTGAACTCTCAAAGAAGGTTGGCCTGTTGATAGGAAAACGGGCAGTGGAGCGCGGTATAAAAGCGGTTGTCTTTGATCGCAGCGGCTACAGGTATCATGGTAATATTAAGTCCCTGGCAGAAGGCGCCAGAGAAGGCGGACTGGAATTTTAATGCACTGTATTTGTTAGGGGGGGGTCTTGAAGAAGATTAATGCGGACGAACTTACTTTAAAAGATAAGGTTGTTTACATAAACAGAGTTGCCAAAGTGGTTAAAGGCGGGAGGAGATTCAGCTTCAGCGCACTCGTTGTGATAGGCGACGAGAATGGTTGCGTGGGATTTGGCAAGGGCAAGGCTTCCGAAGTCCCGGAAGCTATACGCAAGGCAATGGAGCATGCCAAAAAGAATCTTGTAAAATTTCCTTTATCTAATGCAACTGTACCGCATGAAATAATCGGACGTTTCGGCGCCGAGTCTGTGGTCATCAGACCTGCCTCATCAGGTACAGGGATAATTGCAGGAGGGGCTGTCAGGGCAATGATGGAGGTCGCAGGAGTGCAAAACGTATTGTGCAAGTCCCTTGGCAGTGGCAATCCTTTTAATGTGGTACGTGCAACTATAGAGGGTTTGAAATCATTACGTATACCTGAAGATGTGCTGAAAATGCGCGAGACTAAATCAGAGAGTGCATGCTGATCTGATTAAATAACCTCTGAATTTCCGGAGAATATAATGAAAAAGATTGCGATAAGGCAGGTCAGGAGCGGGATAGGGACTCCTGTAAAACAAAGGTTAGTTATTAAAGGATTGGGTTTAAGGCGAATAGGGCACACTGTTATGCGGGACGATACACCTGAAACAAGAGGTATGGTCTGGAAGATCAGGCATCTTGTAGAGGTGGTGGAGGGGGCCGATGAAGCTTAATGAATTAGGACCTGCAAAGGGTGCTAAAAAGAAACGCAAGATTGTTGGCAGGGGGCCCGGTTCAGGCCATGGCAAGACTTCTGCAAAGGGACACAAGGGACAGCTTGCCCGTTCCGGTGGGGGGAAGGGGCCTGGTTTTGAAGGCGGTCAGATGCCGCTTCAGAGGAGACTGATCAAAAGGGGGTTTAAGAATCCCTTTAAGATAAAATATGATGTGGTTAATCTTGATACTCTTGATAAGTATTTTAAGGCTGGTGAAACCGTTACTCCGGATACCCTTTCTGGAAAGGGTATAGTTAAAAGATCTGCAGATGCCATAAAAATCCTCAGCCGCGGAGAGATAAACAAGCCGCTGCTGGTAAAGGCCAATAAATTCAGCAGGAAGGCTATTGAGATGATCCAGAGCGCCGGTGGAACTGCAGAGGTAATTTAAGTGTTTGAAAGAATCGTCAATAGTATTAAAAATGTCTTAAAAATTGAAGAGCTCAGGAGCAGAATCCTCTTTACATTCGGACTACTCGCTATATACCGTCTTGGTGCTCACACGCCTACCCCTGGTATTGATGGCTCTGCATTAAGTAAGTTTCTGCAGGAAAAAGGCGGAGCACTGATGGGATTTTTTGATATATTCTCAGGTGGCGCCCTCTCAAAACTTTCGATATTTGCACTTGGTATTATGCCGTATATTTCGGCATCAATCATTCTGCAACTGCTTACTGTAGTCATTCCTACACTGGCAAACCTTGCCAAGGAAGGAGAGAGCGGACGGCGTACAATTACGCAATATACAAGATATTTGACTGTTCTGATCAGTGTAATTCAGTCATTTGGAATTGCGGTCGGTATTGAAGGAATGCAAAATGGGATGTTCGTTACGTCCCCGGGCTGGTCGTTCCGTATTATGACTGTGCTGACACTAACTACAGGAACTATTTTTGTCATGTGGCTCGGTGAGCAAATTAATGAACGCGGTATTGGAAACGGCATATCAATCATTATCTTTGCAGGTATTATTGCCAATATTCCCAAAGCGGCGATTAATACCTTCAGGCTGTACGATGCTGGCCAGATCGGCACAATGCTGCTGATACTTGTTGGAGTCATGATATTGGTTGTTACTGCCGGTGTTGTATATATTGAGAGTGCAAAGAGGAAGATACCGGTACAGTATGCTAAAAGAGTTGTCGGGAGAAAGGTATATGGAGGCCAGAGCACCCATATACCGCTTAAACTGAACACAGCAGGTGTTATACCGCCTATTTTCGCATCGTCACTTATTGCTTTTCCTGCAATGGTTGCAGGATTTATTACAGTTCCGTGGGTTAATTCAATAGCCAATCAGTTTGCCCCCGGTTCTTTTCTGTACACATTTCTTTATGCCGTGCTTATAATATTCTTTTGTTATTTTTATACAGCCGTTGTTTTAAATCCCGTTGACATGGCAGATAACATGAAAAAGTACGGTGGTTTTATTCCTGGCATAAGACCCGGGCAGAGGACATCTGATTATATCTACAGAGTCATGTCAAGGCTGACGCTTGTTGGTGCTATCTATCTGACAGCTGTATCCATACTGCCAGAGCTGCTCGTCAGGTATGCAAATGTCCCTTTTTACTTTGGCGGCACATCCGTGCTGATAGTAATAGTCGTTGCAATGGATACCGCACAGCAGATTGAGACTCATATGATAAGCAGGAATTATGAAGGGTTTCTGAGAAAAGGGCGGGTCAAGAGTAAGGGGTCCTGGTAAACGGAGAATCTGAAATGAGATTTATATTGTTAGGACCTCCTGGTGTTGGCAAGGGTACGCAGGCATGGAAGCTTGCAGAGAAATACGGTATTCCGCAGATATCTACCGGGGATATGCTTCGAGGCGCCATACAGCAGGGAACTGAACTTGGTTTGAAAGCCCGATCATATATGGACAGCGGCAGTCTCGTGCCTGATGAGGTTGTTATTGGAATTGTGGAAGAGAGGCTTAAGATGAGTGACTGTGCTGCAGGCTGGATACTTGATGGATTTCCAAGGACTCTCCAGCAGGCTGGTGCATTGGATAAGGTGTTGAGCAGCATCAATTCAGGGATTGACCATGTCCTTAGTCTCGAAGTCAGGGAAGAAGAGGTCATAAAAAGGATCAGCGGAAGAAGAAGCTGTGAGGGCTGTCAGAAAACGTTTAATATTTACTTTAACATGCCCGGGAAAGACGGCATTTGTGACAACTGCGGCGGCAGGCTTGTTCAGAGAAAAGATGATATGGAAGAGACTGTACGGAACAGGATGAAGGTGTACAGGGAAAGTACGGCACCGCTTATTTCGTATTATAAAGGGCGCGGATATCTGAAGAGTATAGATGCTAATGGTGATATAGCAGGTGTATTTGATTTAATCTGTTCCGTGATTTAAAATATGATAATTATAAAGTCCCGGAAGGAGATTGAAAAGATCAGGGCATCCTGTATAATAGTTGCCCGGGCGCTTGAAGAGGTAAAGAAAAGGGTTAGTGCGGGGATCACAACTGGGGAATTAGACAGGATAGCAGAAGAGTATATTGTTAAAAATGGCGCTAAACCGGCATTTAAAGGATACAGGGGTTATCCGAGCGCGACGTGTATATCTGTAAATGATGAGATCGTACATGGGATACCATCTTACAGATGTTTAAAAGACGGCGATATCGTCAGCATTGATATCGGGGTTTTGCTTGACGGTTATTACGGTGATGCTGCGGTTACTGTGCCGGTTAACGGAATAGACAGTGAAAGCAAGCGGCTTCTGGAGGTAACTGAAGAGTCGCTGTACAAGGCATTAGATGTTGCAGTTGCAGGTAACAGGGTGTCTGATATCTCCTGTACCATTCAGGATTTTGTTGAGGGAGCGGGTTACTCTGTAGTAAGGGAATTTGTCGGGCATGGGATCGGGAGTTCTCTGCACGAAGATCCGCCGGTACCTAACTACGGTGAGAGGGGCAGGGGGCCCAGGTTGAAGGTCGGGATGGTACTGGCCATAGAGCCAATGGTTAACGCGGGCGGCTGTGAATTAAATATACTGGATAATGGCTGGACAGCAGTTACAAAGGATAAAAGCCGTTCAGCCCATTTTGAACATACTGTGGCGATTACAGAGGATGGCCATGAAATTTTGAGTATGCTATAATGTTTCAGATTCGGGATTAAAATAATATTTCCTTAGATCAGAGAGATGGCAAAAGAAGATTCAATTGAGGTGCAGGGTACAATAGTGGAGACACTGCCTAATGCAATGTTTAAAGTAACATTGGACAACGGACATAAAGTGCTGGCACATGTGTCAGGCAAGATGAGGATGCATTTTATAAAAATACTGCCTGGCGATAAGGTAACGATAGAGCTGTCACCATATGACCTGACAAGAGGGAGAATTGTATATCGCTTTAAGTAGCTGAGGAGAGAGGAGCTTTAGTAATGAAAGTCAGATCATCCATAAAAAAGATGTGCATTAAGTGCAAAATTATAAGACGAAGAGGGACGTTGAGGATTATTTGTTCTAACCCAAGACATAATCAGAGGCAGGGATAAAAAGCAATCATCTGAAGCCGCGGGAAGCCGGCTTTAATAAAGAGGGGATTATAAATTGGCAAGAATAGAAGGTGTGGATTTACCGGGTGTTAAAAGAGTGGAGGTAGGCCTTACTTACATATATGGCATTGGCCGGAACGCATCAAGAAGGATACTTGCTGCGGCAAATGTTGATTTGAATAAAAAGGTCAAAGACCTTACTGAGGAGGAAGTAGTTAAGATCAGGGACGAGATAGACAAGAATTTTACGGTCGAGGGTGACCTAAGGCGTAAGATTGCAATGAACATCAAGAGGCTTATTGATATCGGGAGTTACAGGGGAACTCGTCATAGAAGGGCACTTCCTCTGCGTGGTCAGAGAACGAGGACAAATGCGAGAACGAGAAAGGGACCACGCCGTACAATAGGTACAAAGAAGAAGGAAACAAAGTGAGGCTATAGAAATGGCGAAGAAGACACCGAAGAAAAAGGAAAAAAAGAATATTCAAACCGGAGTTGCCCATATTCAGGCATCTTTCAACAATACGATAGTTACTATTACGGATGTTGGCGGAAATGTTATTGTATGGTGCAGCGCCGGATCAGAAGGATTTAAGGGGTCAAGAAAGAGTACACCATTTGCTGCCCAGAAGGCAGCGGAGGCAGCTGCCAGGAAGGGCATGGAACATGGACTCCGGCATGTTGAGGTACTGGTTACAGGTCCAGGCGCAGGAAGGGAATCAGCAATAAGGGCTCTTCAGGCTGCAGGGTTAAAGATTAATGCAATTAAAGATGTTACACCTATTCCACATAATGGCTGCAGACCGCCAAAGCGTAGAAGGGTGTAGGAGGGAGACTTAGTTGGCAAGATATATAGGGCCTGTCTGCAGGTTATGCAGAAGAGAAGGGATGAAGCTGTTTTTCAAGGGAAACAGATGCATGACGGAAAAGTGTGCATTTGAGAGGAGAGGTTATCCTCCCGGATTGCATGGTCAGAAGGGACAAAGAGGTTCAAAGGCGACCAACTATTCTATTCAGTTGAGGGAAAAACAGAAGGTGAAGCGCGTATACGGTCTTCTGGAGACACAATTCAGGGGATTCTTTGAAAAGGCATCCAAAAGCAAAGGTGTTACAGGTGAATTGCTGTTGCAGATGCTTGAGAGAAGACTTGATAATACGGTATTCAGGGCAGGGTTTGCCGAATCACGCAATGAGGCGAGGCAATTGGTAAGGCATGGACATTTTCTTGTAAATGGAAGGAAGGTCAATCTGCCGTCATACCTCATTAAGGAAGGTGACATTATAGAGATAAGGGAGAAGAGCCGTGAGGACGTCAGATTAAAAGACGCCATTACTAACCTTGGGAATAAAACTATCCCTTCATGGCTGGGTGTAGAGGGAGAGAATTTCAGGGCGCGTGTTACCGGACTTCCGGCACGAGAAGAGATTCTCCTGCCTATAAGTGAGCAGTTGATTGTAGAGCTCTACTCTAAGTAAATACGACCGCATGAGACAGGTTGTATTTACCCTGAGCGTAGCGAAGGGACTGATATAAGATAATATTATTCAGGGGGAGCTAATGATAATAAGGACTAAAGACTTTCAGATTCCAAAGAAATTAGAAGTAAACAGCGATACACTGACACCGACATATGGTGAATTTTATGCTGAACCATTTGAAAGGGGATATGGTGTTACAATTGGAAATTCGCTGAGAAGAGTGCTCGTGTCCTCAATAGTCGGTGCTGCAGTAACATCTGTTAAGATAAATACAGTTCTGCACGAGTTTTCTGCCATACCAGGGGTAAAAGAAGATGTAACTGACATAATACTGACCTTAAAAAATCTCAGGCTGAAGATGTACACTGATAAACCCAAGACGATTTACCTCCAAAAAAAGGGTGCCGGTACAGCTCTGGGACGGGATATTATTCATGATGCTGATGTGGAAATACTGACGCCTGATCTCGTGATAGCCACGATAGAGAAGGATGCGGCGCTTGACATGGAGATGACGGTTAAACCCGGAAGAGGTTACATTACATCGGAGCGAAATAAGGAGGAAGGGCTTCCAATAGGTGTAATACCTGTTGATTCAATTTTTTCGCCTGTTCAGCGGGTCAATGTCCGGATTGAAAATGCGCGTGTGGGGAAACAGACTGACTATGACCGCCTTATCCTGGAAGTGTGGACTGATGGAAGTATAAGGCCTGATGAGGCCATTAATCATGCCGCAAGAATCCTTAAAGACAATCTGAACATATTTGCAGAGGGTGATAATGACGAGTCCGATGCAGATAATGAATCAAATGCAACTACCCTGCAGGCAGCAAAAGAGGAGACTACTGTAGAAGGGAAGAAGTCTGATCTTGCCAGGAACCTTTACAGGAGTGTGGAGGAACTTGAGTTATCTGTAAGGTCTGCCAATTGCCTCAAGAATGCAAACATCTACACCCTTGCTGACCTCGTCAAAAAAACAGAAAACGAAATGCTTGAGACAAAAAACTTCGGCAGGAAATCACTCAATGAGATCAAAGAGCTTTTGATTGGCATGGGGCTGTCATTTGGCATGGATATCGACAGCATGGTAAAAAATGATGAAGGACAAAAGATATGAGACACAAAAAAGCCGGAAAACAATTAAGCAGGGATACAAAACACAGAAGATCATTATTAAGAAATCTTGTAACTGCGGCACTGGAGCATGGCAGGATAGAGACCACGCTTGTAAAGGCAAAGACTGTCAGGCCAATCGTTGAGAAGATGATTACCATAGGCAAGAGGGGAAGCCTGCATGACAGAAGACAGGCCCTTTCCTACATCAGGAGTGAGTCGGTAGTGACCAGGCTATTTGATTCGCTGTCCCCCCGTTTTCTTGACAGGACAGGTGGTTATACAAGGATTATCAGAACCAGAAGAAGACTGGGTGATTCTGCTGAGATGGCCATATTGGAATTGATTAATACAGGAAAAGATACCGGTAAGAAAGAGACTACCTGAGTCTTCGCAGTTAATCCTCTCTCCAGGACTTGCCGTTCGTTAAAAAGTGATTATATATCAACCTTGTCAAAGTATCATTGACAGGGAGACTAAAATAACCATTTAACTAAGAAAGGAGGCGATAAAATGTCAGGAGCAACAAAAATCAATCTGAAGTTCCGGCCCTTAAAGGACCGTGTATTTGTCAGTTATGCGGAGGAGGGTGAAAAGACAGCCGGCGGGATTTATTTACCTGAGACTGCCAAGGAGAAGCCGCAGAAGGGCAAGGTCGAGGCCGTCGGGAGCGAGGTAAAAGAGGTGAAAGTCGGGAATACGATACTTTTTGACAAGTATTCCGGATCCAAGACCAACATTGATGGCACTGAGTATCTGATTATAAAGGAAGAAGATATTCTGGGAATACTGGAAGGTTAGTAAAAATACAAAAAAATAAAAGGAGGGATGTTGAATGCCTAAACAGATAATGTACGGTGATGACGCAAGGGCAGCCATTCTTAAGGGTGTTAATCAATTGGCTGATGCAGTAAAGGTGACCCTTGGTCCGAAGGGGCGTAATGCGCTGCTTGATAAGAAATTTGGTGCCCCGGCAATTACTAAGGATGGTGTTACTGTCGCAAAAGAGATCGAGCTTAAGGATTCCTGGGAGAATATGGGGGCGCAGCTTGTCAAGGAAGTTGCAAGCAAGACCAGTGATGTTGCCGGTGATGGAACAACAACTGCAACTGTTTTAGCACAGGCTATTTTCAGGGAAGGCGCCAAGAATGTTTCAGCCGGTGCAAACTCCATGGAGATTAAGCGTGGTATTGATAAGGCTGTTGAGGTCGTGGTTGAAGAGATCAAAAAGATGAGCAAGCCTTGTCAGGACCGTTCAGAGATTGCACAGATCGGTACGATATCGGCCAACAACGATAATACTATTGGTGAATTGATTGCAGAGGCTATGGAGAAGGTTGGAAAAGATGGTGTAATTACTGTTGAAGAGGCCAAGACAATGGCGACTTCTCTCGATGTTGTAGAGGGGATGCAGTTTGACAGGGGATATATATCTCCATATTTTGTGACCGATCATGATAGAATGGAGGCCGTTCTTGAAGATGTTCTGATTCTTATCTATGAGAAGAAGATCAATTCCATGAAGGACCTCCTTCCGGTTCTTGAACAGATTGCAAAAATGGGCAGACCTTTGTTGATTATATCCGAGGATATTGAAGGCGAGGCCCTTGCAACATTGGTGGTAAATAAACTCAGAGGCACATTAAACTGTTCAGCAGTGAAGGCTCCGGGGTTTGGCGACAGAAGGAAGGCCATGCTGGAGGATATAGCTATCCTTACAGGCGGTCAGGTAATATCAGAAGACATCGGGCTTAAGCTGGAAAACGTAAAGATTACAGATCTTGGACGTGCAAAACGCGTTACCATTGATAAGGATAATACCACTATAGTTGAGGGCGCCGGCTCACACGACAAGATTCAGGGTCGTGTAAAGCAGATCAAGACGCAGGTTGAAGAAACCACTTCTGATTATGACAGGGAAAAATTGCAGGAGCGTCTCGCAAAATTAGTCGGCGGTGTTGCTGTAATCAATGTCGGGGCATCCACTGAGACTGAGATGAAGGAGAAAAAGGCCAGGGTGGAAGATGCACTGCACGCAACCAAGGCTGCTGTGGAAGAAGGTATTGTACCTGGCGGCGGGGTTGCACTCCTCCGTAGTGTTTCAGCTCTTGATAAGCTGAAGCTTGATGGTGATCAGAAGATAGGCGTTAATATTATACGCAGGTCTCTGGAAGAGCCTATCAGACAGATTGTAAATAATGCCGGGCTTGAGGGTTCTGTTGTTGTTGAGCGTGTAAAGCGTGAAAAAGGGACCTTTGGTTTTGATGCCTCTAAAGAGGAGTATGTTGATATGTTAAAGGCCGGGATTATAGATCCGACCAAGGTTACAAGAGTAGCCCTGCTTCATGCCTCGAGCGTTGCGTCACTTATGCTGACCACTGAGGTAATGGTCTCAGAGATTCCGGAAGAAAAGGAAAAGATGCCGCGCATGCCTGCAGGCGGCGGCATGGGTGATATGTATTAAGTCGTCTTGTCAGAATTGTTCACAAAAAGCCTCCCGGATGAATTCCGCGGAGGCTTTTTTTTTGGCCTGTTTTTTGCTGCTAAAGAAAAAGCACCTCTCTTACGATTTATAATGATGAAAGTGAGGCCTATACTTGTCATTGGATAAGAACAAAATATTAGTAGCAGCACAGCAATTCACTGTCAGAGGGCAGATACAGAAGGCTGTTGAGGAATGGAAGAAGTTAATCACAGACACCCCAAATGACGCAAATATTTATAATACAATAGGAGACCTGTGCCTGAAATATCAGGTGTCAGAGCAGGGAAAAGGCGAGGCAATATCAAACTACGTCAAAGCTGCTGAGATATTTGAATCATCAGGTTTTGCACTCAAGGCGATCGCCGTCTATAAAAAAGTCCTTAAAATAGCCCCTTCCCGGAAGGACATTTACATAAAGCTTGGAAATCTTAATTGTGAGAGAGGGCTCATAGGTAACGCCCGTGAGGACTACTTAGTCGCAGCCAAACTCCATACTCAGGAAGGCCAGATCCGTGAGGCGCTGGATGTTTACAGAAAGATAGCAGACCTGGATCCTTCTAATTTGAACGTCCGCCTCAAGATTGCGGACATTTTCATGAAAGAAGGTCTTAATAGTGAAGCAATAGAGGAATACAACAAGGTCGCCTCTGCCCATCTTCAGGCAGGAAGAAAGGAAGACGCAGAGAGTTTGTACAAGCTTATTTTACGTGTGGAGCCAAATGATGCAAGTGCTACATTAAATATTGGGAAACTACGGCTGGAAGACGGATATTGTGATGAGGCCATTGCATATGTGAGAAAGGCGCTGGAAAACTCTCCTGATTCTGAAGATGCCTTTTCATTACTTATTGACTCCTACAATAAGGCAAAAAAGTACGATGAAGCTGAAGAACTTATAAATAAACATATCAATGATTATCCTGATCAGATTGGATGCAGGGAAAAACTTGCGTCTATTCTGCTGAACAGAGGTGAGCTGCAGCGTGCGGCAGAAGAATATCTGAATCTGAGCAAAGAATATCTTAGCAGACACAATATTGAAAAGGCGTATGGGTTTGCAGAAAAGACTATAGGCATTTCGCCGGAGTTAGTTTCCGCACATGAGATATTATTTGAAATGTCTCTTTCGTCCGGGAATAAAGATACTATTGAGCATAAAGGCTTGTTCCTTGCAAAATATTATTTTGACAGGGGGGATAAATCAAAAGCAGGGTACTATTTTAAGAAGATACTGGAGGTAAATCCATTCTCAGCAGAGGCTAAAGATGGCCTGAGTAATATAGAGCCGGTGAATGAATCTGAAATCCCCGCTCCTGTGGTTTTGCCTGAAACTGCGGACATTTCCAATCATATAACATCCGCTGATGCCTATATGAAATATGGACTTGTTGAAAAGGCTGTAAATGAACTTAAGTCAGCATTGAGCATTGATCCTGATAATAAGATTGCCCATTCAAGATTGAAAGATGTCTATAAGACTACCGGAGATCTCGAAAAGGCTATTGATGAGTGCCTGATCCTTTCTGAAATATATGAGTCAGAAGGTGATGGAGACAGGATAGCTGAATTGATTCAGGAGGCAGCAGTCATAAACCCTTCTGACAGAAGAATCCAGGAATACAGAGACCGGATGACCCCGAGCGCACAGGTTGATGTAAGTGAACTTCTTGAAGAGGCGGAATTTTATGCTCAGCAGGGCATGAATGATGAGGCCGTAAATGTGTATGAAAAGATCCTCCATGCAGACCCGGATAATCAGGAGGCTAAGGCGAAGCTGCTCCGGCTGAAAGGATCTCAGCCTGAGATAGTAAGACCAGCGGCAGATGCCGGCAGTAAAGATAAAGCGGTGTCATCCCCATTTTTTGATCTCGGAGAGGCCCTGAAAGAATCTGAAACAGAAGAGCCTGTAAGGACCTTTACTCAGGAAGATGGCCCGGCTACAAGGAGTTTTGAAGAGTTATTTCAGGAATTTCAGGAAGGCATAAGATCGCAGTTAAGCTCAGAAGACTATGAAACGCACTATAATCTTGGCATAGCTTATAAGGAAATGGGCCTGTTTCAGGAAGCTATTGAAGAATTCAGGCTGTGTCTCCCCGGAGAGCATAGAATCATTGATGCATCGTTTATGATTGCACTATGCTGCAAAGAAATTGGTCAATATTCAGAAGCCGCTGAAGTTCTTAAAAAGGCGGCTCAAAGCCCGCAGTTTAATGACCGTAACCACCTTGTTGTGAAATATGAGCTTGGTGCCTTATTGGAAATGTCGGGTAAAAAGGAAGATGCGCTTAGTGTTTTCAATGAAATCCACGATACTGATGCCACCTACCGCGATGTTTCCGAGAAGGTGATGACCCTCCAGAAAAGTCTTTAATTTAAAAATCCAGGCAAGCAGGGATGAAGTCCATTATCATTAGAAATAAAACTCTTTTGCCATTTATTATTCAATGTTAGAATAGCGAATAATTATGCCAATAGTAATAATGATAATAGTCTTATTATCAGTGTTATCTCCGGTCATATCATCAGGAGAGAATCTTAATGTTTCCGGAATTAGTCCCGTTGAGGTCTCTGTGTTGCGTCAGCTTGATTCTGTTTTTGCCCACGATGCCAGTTCAGTAGCATTAAGCCGGGATCTTTTGTATGACAGTCAGATGCATGATGCAACAATGACTGTAATGGACATAAGAATGCGATGGAATGAGTTCAGCCCTGAATTCAGAGAGATTGCTTCCGGCTATTTTTTATCGAAGACCGTTAATACAACATATCAACTTCCGTCGCGGATGCTTGCGAAAGGTGTAAATATGGTTCGGGCAACGCATCTACTGCCCAACTGGATCGAGACTGAGCACTTCAATATTGAATGGGGAAATAATCTTATTAACAGCGACAGGGGAACAGATTCAGGTCATGTGACAGCATGCTCTTCAGCATATAATAATGGAACAGGTTGTTCCGGCATTCCGGACTCTGTGGATAAGTGGGCCGATTATCTTGAAGAGGTCTGGGCGTTTGAAACAGTGCAGCTTGGATATATCCGTCCAACTGGAACCGACACCTATCTCTATGACGTCTATATCGCCAATACAAAAGACAATATATCCGGTAATTCCGATGATCTGACACCGGCGCTTGCAGGCACTTATCTTGGTCTCACAGTGACATACTGTGATAAGAACTATTTTCAGATATGCAAAGACGAAAACACACAGGAATCATACTCATATATTGTTGTAAACAACTCTTATACAGACGAGCAGACAATGAAGATTACTGCCGCGCATGAGTTTTTCCATGCAATTCAGTTTGCTTATCCCTCCATTGATGAATGGTGGTATTTCCCTGATAACCACTGGTGGATAGAGGCAACAGCAACATGGATGGAGGAAGTAGTATACGATGAATCCAATCATTATTACCCGAGGGTTTGGTCATGGTTAAGGAGTCCTCAATTATCGCTGAAGAATTCCGGTACATCATATTCAGGACATGAATATGGGGACGTAATATTTATTCTTTATATGACAGACGTCTATCTGAAAAACAGGGAGTTCGTCCGTGATGTCTGGGAGAATGGCAAGAGTGGAACTGAATCATTAAATACGGTCCTCGCAACAGACAAATATGGCCGGGGCGATTTTGAGTCTGCCTTCAGGGGGTTTGTAGCCTTAAATGCCGTGGCTGATATCGGAGAGCCGTCCGGCGGTTATGAAGAAGGTGAAAGCTACGGCAGGGCTGCTGCTGTCAGAGCAGTCGGTATCTACCCGGTTGCATCATCCGTGTCCCCATTGTCTGCACCCCATGAACTTGGATCAAACTATATACAATTCCTCCCGCAGGATAAAGAAAATAATACCCTTACAGTTGAGTTTGACGGCGCTGACGGCATAAACTGGGGAACAATGCTTGTAAAGGTCAGAGGTGATGGAACAGGTTTTGAGAGGAACGATATGGCAATTGATTTATCATCCGGTTCCAGCTGTCTGTCTGTTGATGGATTCGGATCTGATTACAGTGAGGTCTTTCTTGTGGCTTCAGTGCTTATTGAGCCTGGTCTCATGGAGACTGCCCCTTATGGTTATAAGGCTTCTCTGGGAAGCAAGTGTCCAGATACAGGTTCATCTCAGGCATTCTCAGTTGCGAGGATTAGTGAAGACTCTCCTGAGACGGCCGGTTCGTCTGATAAGAGGTGTTTTATAGCAACTGTTGCATTTGGTTCTTCTGACTCACCTTATGTGCTTATACTGCGTGAATTCCGGGACAGGTATCTTATGACTTCGATGTACGGGCGCCTGTTTGTTGCTGCGTACTACACCGTAAGTCCGTCAATAGCTGATTTCCTTGAGAATCACCATCCTGCCCCAATGATTGTCCGGTATGCACTGTTCCCATTTATTGGGATCGTATATCTTATATTGCATACATCAATATTTGCCCTGACTCTGTCAGTCGTTATCCTGCTTTCAATACTTAGCAGGATAAAGCATGTATCCAGATAAAAGTATTCAAATAATTGACAATTATACCTCAATTCTGTATAATTCCAATTTTGATTGGAAGGTTTATTTATTCTTTCCCGGTAAGGCAGTATATACAGCTATGAAGATAATAGTTAGTCAAATTCCGGATGAAGGCATTGAAATTCATAGCGTAGAAACAGCAAAGGGCATGGGTATAGAACCAGCTGATCTGAAACTGAATGATGATGTCCGGATAGATGCAAGGGTCAGCCGGCAGGGAAGTGTTTTTTTTGTAGACGGTTCGCTGAGGACTTCACTCTGTTTGACATGCAGCAGGTGTGCCGGTGAATTTAACCATCCGGTAAGGGCTGAGTTTTATTGCCAGGAAGAACCTGTCCGTGAAACTGACACAGGGAAGGAAGCTGTGCTTCACAGAGGAGATATGGATATTGACCACTATGCCGGAGATGAAGTTGAATTAAATGACATCTTCAGAGAGCAGGTTATGCTGGCAATCCCAATGCATCCCTTATGTAAAGCTGATTGCAGGGGGCTTTGTCCGAAATGCGGACAGAATCTGAATATTAAAAAGTGTGATTGTACCGAAGATAAGGCGCACAACCCGTTTAGTATAATTAAAAATCTATTTGAATAAGGAGAGTAATACAATGCCTAACCCAAAACATAAAATATCCAAATCCCGCGGAGCCAAGAGGCGGACGCACAAAAAACTTGCCATGCCGGGTTACGTAGTGTGTCCTGACTGCCGCGAGACCAAATTAGCCCACCATGTTTGTCCATCCTGTGGAACATATAAAGGCAGGGAAGTAGTCGCCGTTATCGAGAAATAGCCGGTAGAAAACCAGTATGAGGATTGCTTTAGATGCTATGGGTGGAGACAGCTCTCCGGCTGCTGAAGTCGAGGGGGCGATCCTTGCGGCAAAAGAGTTCAATACAGATGTGGTGCTTGTCGGCGAGGAAAACCTGCTCAGGAATGAGCTTGGTAAACACAATGCATCCGGTCTCCCGATAACCATATGTCATGCTTCACAAAGGGTTGAAATGCATGAAAGCCCGGTCTCTGTTCTCCGTAAGAAAAAAGACTCATCTATAATTGTCGCAACAAATCTTGTACGTGATGAAAAGGCGTCGGCTGTTGTCAGCGCCGGTCATACAGGCGCTGCAATGGCAGCCTCCCTTCTGATACTCGGGCCTGTAAAGGGTGTGGAAAGACCGGCTATTGCCACTATCCTGCCTACAATGGAAGGTGTTGCAATCATGCTTGATGTTGGTGCAAATGTGGATTGCAAGCCCAAGCACCTTTATCAGTTCGCTATCATGGGACATGCATATGCAGTGAAGATGCTGCAGAAAGAGAACCCGAAGATAGGCCTGCTGAGCATAGGCGAAGAGGACACAAAAGGGAATGTCCTGACCAGAGAAACATTCAGGTATCTGAAAAACAGTCCTCTTAATTTTATCGGCAATGTTGAAGGTAAAGATGTTTACAGAGGGAGTGCGGATGTTATAGTATGTGATGGTTTCATTGGGAATGTAGCTCTTAAGATCAGTGAAGCTGTTGCTGATACAATGGGAAAAATGCTGGCCCGGGAAATTAGAAAATCTTTAACAGGGAAAATAGGCTATCTGCTTTTGAAGAAGGCGTTTGCATCTTTCAAAAAAAAGGTTGATTATGCTGAGTATGGAGGTGCTCCGTTGCTTGGAGTTAACGGCGTCAGTATAATATGTCATGGCCGCTCTTCACCGAAGGCCATCAAGAATGCAATCGGGATGTCTGTCAGATTATCGGAAGTTCAGACTGTCCAGTATCTGCAAAGAGATGTATCAGAGTTAATGGCATTTTTCAGGGAGGAGACGAGTTAGGATGTTTATCCGGTCAAGGATAGCAGGCACAGGCTCCTACCTGCCCCTGAGAGTCCTTTCAAACAAAGACCTTGAGAATATGGTTGACACATCGGATGAATGGATTGTCGAGAGGACAGGCATAAGCGAGAGGCGGATAGCGGCTGAGGATGAAGCGGCGTCTGACCTTGCATTCTTTGCCGCTGAAAAAGCCGTCAAAAACAGCGGAATTAAGCCTTCTGATATTGATTTCATAATAGTGGCTACTGTTACCCCGGATATGTTGTTCCCATCCACTGCCTGCCTTGTTCAAAACAGACTCGGAGCAAAGGGCGCCTTTGCGTTTGATTTGTCCGCCGCATGTTCAGGTTTCATTTATGCACTCTCAGTTGCAGACCAGTATATAAAATCAGGTATGTACAGTACCGGGCTTGTCATTGGCTCTGACGTGTTCTCAAAGGTGACGGACTGGACTGACAGAAATACCTGCGTCCTGTTCGGCGATGGAGCCGGTGCCGTGATACTGAAAGCTGACAGCGGTCCAAAAGGTGTTATATCAACACATCTCTACTCTGACGGGACATCATGGGATATGCTTTATGTTCCAGGCGGCGGGTCCCGAATCCCCCCCGGAGAGGATATGATAAAAAGCAGACTCCAGTTTGTTAAGATGCGGGGTAATGAGACATTCAAGGTGGCTGTAAACACAATGTGCAATTCAATTAATGAGGCATTAAAGAGCAACGGCCTTACGGCTGACGACATAAAGCTGTTTATTCCACATCAGGCAAATTTAAGGATAATTCAGGCAATCGGGAAAAAGCTTTGTGTACCGATGGAGCGGTTCATGATAAACCTTGACAGGTATGGAAACACATCTGCTGCATCAATTCCTATAGCTCTGGATGAGGCTCTTAATGAAGGAAGGATATCAGACGGAGATAATATCCTGCTTGAAGCATTTGGCGGGGGGCTTACATGGGGGGCAGTGCTGATAAAATGGTAAGAAAAGTTGCGTTTCTATTTCCGGGACAGGGTTCTCAATACACTGGAATGGGTAAGTCTCTGTATGATAATTATGCATCTGCAAGGGAGGTTTTTGATGTTGCACAGGATATACTGAAGTGGGACATTAAGGGGTTATGTTTTGATAATACTGGAGACAAAATCAATTTGACAGAATATACTCAACCTGCTATTTTAGTCACGAGCATAGCGGCGTGGAGCATCCTGGCGAAGGAGAATGTAGTACCTGTTGTTGTTGCCGGTCATAGCCTTGGAGAGTACTCAGCTATTGTATCTGCCGGAGGCCTGGCCATTACAGACGCACTGCCTGTAGTACAAAAGAGGGGCAGGTTTATGCAGGATGCTGTACAGAAATACAGCGGCATGATGGCCGCAGTACTTGGATTATCAAGGCATGATGTTATTGAGGTTTGCAGGTCGGCTTCGTCCGGGGCGGAAGACATTGTCACACCTGCTAATTTTAACACTCCGGAGCAGATAGTTATTGCAGGCACAGCCGGGGCAGTTCAAAAGGCAATGGAGTTGGCTAAGGAAAAAGGTGCAAAGAAGGTAATCCCTCTTAATGTGAGTGTCCCATCTCACTCTCCGCTGATGGAACCGGCTTCGCAGAAGTTGTCAGAGGTGCTGGACAATATCAAATTTTCAAACCTGAATATTCCTTTAATTACAAATGTTGATTCAGTGCTTGTTAACGACTCAGATGCCATAAAGAATGCACTGGTCAGGCAGTTGACAAGTCCGGTGAAGTGGGATGATGCGATGCAGTCTCTGTTAAAGGATGGATTTAATACATTTGTGGAAGTAGGTCCGGGGCGTGTCCTGACAGGATTGCAGAAAAGGATAGCAAAGGAGTTGCAAACGGTTGCAGAGTTGTTTAATGTAGAAGATGCAGCAAGTTTTGATAAAACTTTAGAGGGATTGACGACATGACCGGAGAAAACAGGGTAGCATTTATTACAGGGGCGAGCCGGGGTATCGGATATGCCATAGCTGAAACGCTTGCCAGGGACGGTGTTGATATAGCTGGTATAGATATAAATATAGGCGAACTGCAGTCTGCAATGAAGGCTATAGGAGAGGCCACTGGAAGGCAGACACTGGCCCTGCAGGCTGATGTCGGAGATTTCCCGGGCATCGAGAGTGCAGTAGGTGAAGTGATAAAAAAATATGGCAGGATCAGTATACTTGTAAACAATGCCGGAATTACGAGGGATAATCTTATACTTCGCATGAAAGACAATGAATGGGATGATGTAATAAGAATAAACCTGACAGGAACATTTAATTGTACCAGGGCGGCAATCAAGGGTATGGTAAAGAACAGATATGGAAGGATAATCAGCATAGCATCTATAGTTGGTATGATGGGCAATACAGGACAGGCAAATTATGCTGCGTCAAAGGCAGGCATAATTGGACTTACAAAAACAATTGCAAGGGAGTATGCCAACAGGGGTGTTACTGCCAATGCTATAGCGCCGGGATTTATTGAGACAGATATGACAAGGAAACTGCCGGAAGATGTTACGAAGGCCCTTCTGAATCAGATACCGATGGGCAGGCTTGGCATGCCTGAAGATATCGCCAATACCGTGAAGTTTCTTGCATCAGATGAGGCAGGATATATTACAGGGCAGGTTGTAAATGTAAATGGCGGGATGTACATGTAAACAAACAAAAAGGAGGTGATGTACCTGTGGCATTGTCAGTAGAGGAAAAGGTGAAAAAGATCGTTGGGGAACAACTTGGAGTTGATGAGGAAGAAATTACTCCTGATGCGTCATTCGTCGAGGATCTTGGCGCAGATTCACTGGATACAGTGGAACTGGTCATGGCCTTTGAGGAGGAGTTCAGCATCGAGATACCTGATGAAGATGCAGAGAAAATAATAACGGTTCAGAATTCAGTTGATTATATAAAAGAGAGGATTTAGTATTGAAAAGGCGTGTAGTAGTAACAGGCATTGGACTTGTTACGCCACTCGGTACGGGGGTGAATAAAACATGGGAAGCCCTGTGTGAGGGAAGCCCCGGAATTGGCAGGATAACACGGTTTGATCCGTCAGAACTCCCTTCTCAGATAGCTGCTGAGGTTAAGGATTTTGACCCTGCCGATTTTATCGAGAAGAAAGAGATAAAGAAGATGGACCGGTTTATCCAGTTTGGCGTTGCTGCTGCAAAGATGGCAGTTGAAGACGCAAGGCTTGAGATTGCCGGGTCAATGGCAGACAGGGCAGGCGTGTATGTCGGTGCCGGAATTGGCGGTCTGCCGGCCATAGAGTCTAATCATATCAAATTCCTTGAAGGGGGTATAAAGAAACTCACCCCATTTTTTATCCCAATGGTAATAATTAACCTTGTCTCCGGACACATTGCCATAATGGTTGGGGCAAAAGGACCAAATTCATCTGTAGTAACTGCATGTGCAACAGGCACCCATGCTATAGGTGATGCATTTAAAATTATACAGCGTGGGGATGCGGACGTAATGATTGCAGGAGGTACTGAATCAACAATAAGTCCGCTTGCTGTCGCTGGATTTTGTGCCATGCGTGCATTATCTGTAAGAAATGATGAGCCTGAAAAGGCAAGCCGGCCTTTTGATGCTATGAGGGATGGGTTTGTGATGGGTGAGGGCGCCGGTGTGATGGTGCTGGAAGAACTGACGACAGCGTTAAAGCGGGGCGCCAGGATATATGCAGAGGTCTGCGGTTATGGCATGACAGGTGATGCCTACCACATTACATCACCTGCTCCCGAGGGGGCCGGCGCCGCACGGTGCATGGGGCTTACTCTTAAAGATGCCGGATTATCGCCGGAAGATGTTTCATACATCAATGCACATGGAACGTCCACCAGGTTCAATGATGAAAATGAGTCGTCGGCAATCAAGACAATATTTGGAAAGAAGGCGTATGATATTCCGGTCAGCTCTACAAAATCCATGACAGGTCATCTGTTGGGTGCTGCCGGCGGTATAGAGGCGGTATTCTCTGTGCTGACTATTGATAAAGGTGTCATTCCTCCTACCATAAATTACGAGTTTCCGGACCCCGAATGTGATCTGGATTATGTGCCGAATAAGGCCCGGGCATCCAGTGTGGATGTTGCAATGTCCAACTCCTTTGGATTCGGCGGAACTAATGCATGTATCCTTTTCAGGAAATATTCAGGTTAAAGTAAATGAAAGAAGAACTGACAAGAGACCTTCAAAAGAGGCTTTCCTATCACTTTATTAACATTGACCTGCTCAGAGAGGCAATCACACATAAGTCGTACGTTAATGAGAACCCGGAGCTGAATGCCAAAGACAATGAGAGGCTGGAATTCCTTGGTGACGCAGTTCTGGACCTTTCCATAAGCTCATATCTTGTGGAGCACTTTCCTGATTATCAGGAGGGAGAGCTCTCAAAACTGAAATCAATGATGGTTAGTGAGCCGTCACTGTCCAGGATAGCCTCTGAACTTGACATAGGGGAATATCTTCTGCTTGGGAGGGGGGAAGAGCACACCGGTGGAAGGAAGAAAGAGTCATTACTTGCCAATGCCTTAGAGGCCATTATAGCTGCAATTTACCTTGACGGCGGCTTGCCGGCGGCTGATGGCTTTATAAGGATGGTATTCGTTTCGCAAATTCAGGCTGTAACGCGCGATGGGATCAGCCTTGATTATAAGACGGATCTTCAGGAGTATTGTCAGGGACATAATCTTGAATTACCGTTATACAGGGTCTCAAAGGAGACAGGCCCTGATCACAGGAAGACCTTTGAAGTTGAACTTCTCATTAACGGCGAGGTATTAGGTCTCGGCATTGGAAGGAATAAGAAAGAGGCGGAGCAAAGGGCGGCAAAAGAGGCATTAAAATACTTGACAAGTAAATCTTAAACATGATAAGTTAGCACTCCCATGAACAAGAAATACTTATTAGCTCCAGGTCCAACACAGGTGCCGCCTGAGGTGCTCCTCAGAATGGCCCATCCCATGATTCATCACCGTTCTCCTGATTTTACGCCTGTAATGGAGGAGGTGAGCGCCGGTCTTAAATGGTTATTCCAGACAAATAATGATGTGCTTATCCTTGCCTCAAGCGGTACAGGTGCAATGGAAGGTTCAGTCTCAAACTTCCTCAGCCCGGGCGACAGGGTTATCACGGTAAATGGCGGAAAGTTTGGCGAGCGCTGGGGGAAGATTTGCAAGGCGTTTGGTGTAAATGCCGTTGAGATAAAGGTTGAATGGGGTGATGCAGTTGATCCGTCAGTTATAGCAGATCATCTCAAAAAAGATCCCTCAATAAAGGCTGTTTATGTACAGGCAAGCGAGACATCCACAGGAGTAGCTCATGATGTAAAGACTATTGCCGGGATTGTCAGAAACTATCCTGATACTATGTTTGTCGTTGACGCCATAACTGCTCTTGGCGTTTTCGATATTAAACCAGACGAGTGGGGGATAGACATACTTGTTACAGGCTCTCAGAAGGCTTTAATGCTGCCCCCGGGCCTTGCCTTTGCCAGTGTCAGTGAAAAGGCGTGGAAAAAGAATGAAACTGCAAAATGTTCGAGGTTCTATATTGACTTTAAAAAGGAACGGGAGAATATAAGGAAGAATACTACTGCCTATACACCTGCAGTGTCTCTTATAATAGGACTTCAGCAGGTGCTAAGGATGCTTAAGGAAGAGGGTCTGGATAATATTTTTACAAGGCACCATATGCTGGCAGCTGCTACAAGAGAAGGTATGAAGGGTTTTGGGCTCGATTTGCTTCCACGCACGTCTCCGAGCGATGCAGTTACCGCTGTCCGGGCGCCTGAAGGTTTTGACGGCCAGCAGATATACAAGCGGTTGAGAGAAAGACACGGCATTACTGCCGCCGGCGGTCAGGATCATCTGAAGGGGAAGATATTCAGGATTTCCCACATGGGTTATTGTGATAAATTTGATGTGATAACGGCAATTGCCGCGACAGAGATGGTATTAAAGGAAATGGGCTATAATGGTGAACTCGGGAGTGGTTTGAGAAGGGCAGAGGAGGTCTTTCTTAAAATCTGAGAGCCCGGATCACAGGTGACAGATTTGAGTTAGCAACAATTGCAATGCGTGTACTGGTCAGTGACAACATATCTGATAAGGGCGTAGAGATACTTAAAAACGCCGGCCTCGATGTTGACGTAAAAACAAAATTAAGCCCATCTGAATTAATCAATATTATAGGTGAGTATGAAGGCCTTGTTGTGCGCAGCGCTACAAAGGTTACAGCAGAAGTAATCAGCGCTGCAAAAAAACTGAAGGTTGTAGGAAGGGCAGGGGCCGGACTCGATAATATTGACGTACCGGCGTCTACCAAAAAGGGTGTGGTTGTAATGAATACACCCGGAGGCAATACTGTGACAACCGCAGAGCATGCTGTTGCAATGCTTTTGTCTCTGGTTCGAATGATCCCGCAGGCCACTGCATCTACAAAGAGCGGGAAATGGGAGAAGAACAAATTTACAGGTCAGGAGTTTTTTAATAAGACTTATGGCATAGTCGGCATGGGAAGGGTTGGGGGGCATGTTGCCAAACTGGGACAGGGCCTTCTGATGAATGTGCTTGCCTTTGATCCATATTTATCACAGGAAAACGCTCAGAAAATGGGTGTTGAGCTTGTGTCTCTTGATGAAATTTACCGCCGTTCCGACTTTATAACCATACATACACCACTTACAGCCGAGACCAGAGATCTGATTGGAGCCGGTGCAATTGCCAGCATGAAGGATGGGGTTCTTATAGTCAATTGCGCGCGTGGCGGAATAGTTGATGAATCTGCGCTTTATGAAGGTTTAAAATCAGGGAAGATCGGCGGAGCGGCCTTTGATGTATTTGTGCAGGAGCCGGTGGATGCGCAAAATCCGCTTCTAACCCTTGACAATTTTGTATGTACACCTCATCTTGGCGCGTCAACAATGGAGGCTCAGGAAAATGTTGCGCTTGCCATTGCAGAGCAGATAGTGGATTACCTTACAAAAGGGGTAATTCGCAACGCAGCTAATTTCCCTTCTGTATCCCCTGATGTCCTTCCAAGACTTCAACCCTATATATCACTTGCTGAAAAGCTTGGGGCATTTCAGGCATCAGTCTGCGAAGGTGCCATAGAAAAGGTTAACATTGAGTATCGCGGGAAGGTGGCGGACCTTACTGTAGCTCCGCTCACGATTGCAGCGCTCAAGGGATTGCTGACTCCCATACTGGAGGACTCTGTAAATTATGTCAATGCACCGTCTATTGCGCAGGAGAGGGGAATCAGCGTAGAGGAGTCCAGAAATCGTGATGCAGGAGATTATATCAGTCTTATTACAATTAAAGTCAGTACCAGCGCAGGTGCAAATGAAGCTAAGGGTGCGTTATTCAGCAGGAGAGATCCAAGAATAATAGAGATAAACGGATACCCTCTGGAAGTGGTACCTGAAGGATACATGATTGTACTGTCTAATGTTGACAAACCAGGAGTAGTTGGAAACATAGGTTCAATACTTGGACAACATAACATTAATATTGCCAGGATGCAATTTGGAAGAGATGTACCCGGTGGCAAGGTGTTGTCAGTTATTAGCATAGACTCTCCAGCCTCGCCTGAACTGATGGAGCAGATGAAGAGGCTTCCTAATGTTCTGTCAGTAAAGCAGATAAAACTCTGACGACTTCTAAAATGGCCAGACGCGGTGTTGCGCTGCATCCTTCGTCACTGCGGCGTACCTGAAAGTACGCATCATTCCTCAGGATTTGCGTGCCTTGCGCACGATTGCAATTAAACCTCTAAAATGTTATTGTAATGTAATTTATCAGGGCAAATTAATCTTAATTTTCTATAGCATACATTGATCATGAAAAAAAGCGTTCAGCCGTCCAGTACCTCTACCCCTCGCGGGATGGCAACACATTTACCAGCCAGCGCATTGCTGCGCCGTCATGTACAGGATACAGTGCTGGCAACTTTTTTTAAATGGGGCTACAGGGAAGTTATACCTTCTGTCTTTGAATACCTTGATGTTCTTGCCAGAGGTCTCAGCAGTATACTGCTCGAGAAAAGCTATAAATTTGTGGACAGGGACAGCGGAAGGCTGATGTTGCTGAGGCCTGATATCACTCCTCAGGTTGCCAGGATGGTGGCAGGTATCCTGTCAGATGAACCAAAACCAATAAGGTTGTGTTATTACGGCAATGTCTTCAGGTATGAGGAGTCTCATGCAGGACTGGAGCGGGAGATGTTTCAGGCGGGATGTGAGCTTGCAGGTGCGGCATCACCGGAGGCAGATGCGGAGATTATTGCTGTTGCAGCAGAGTCAATAAAAAAGTTTGGGATAAGTGATTTCAGGATTGTAATAAGCCACGCAGGCTATCTTTCAGGGATGATGACATGCATCAGAGAGTCTTTGCCGGGGGCCCTGTCTCATGATTTTGAGCATGCCTTGCGGGATGCAATATCAAAAAAGGATGCGTGCCGGGCAGGAGAATTACTTGATAGTTCTGGAGCAGATCTTCCGGTAAGGGAAAACGTCCTGCAGGTATTGAAGTTATATGGCGAAGAAGATGTTTTTGAAAGGGCCGCCCGATTTATCAACAACCCTGAGTCAGATAATGCCTTGCGCAACCTCCGTGAAATTTATGAGTTGTTAAGTGTATACGGCCTTAAAGGACGGGTATTTATAGATTTGTGTGAGATGAGGGGAATTGATTACTATACGGGATTATTTTTTGAAATATTTCATGATGGTGTAGCCTATCCTCTTGGACGCGGAGGAAGATATGATAATTTGATCGGCAGATTTGGCCTTGACTGCCCATCTACAGGATTTGCAATTGATGTGGAATCAATAATTATGGCAAAAGAAAAGAGGTATGGTGTTTCTCTGCCTGATGAAAGCATCGGATATCTGGTTTATCTCTGTAATGAACAGGTGAAAAATAACATTGCGTTATCCGGGGCATTAAGAAGCGCCGGACACAGGGTAATTCCAGGTACGGGTTTGGAAACAATAGATGTGGCAATCGAATATGCAACAAGCAATAACATAGAGAAGATTATCACAGATGGAAAAGACTCCGGACATTATTTTGTGATTGATGTCAAAACAGGGAAGATGGAGCATATGGATCGAACCCGGCTGGTTTATAGTGATTGAAATAAAGTGAGGCATGACTATGGGTGCATATACAGCTGACATAGAAGATTCGACATTCAAGGTACCTCCCCAGAATATTGAGGCAGAGCAATCTGTCCTTGGCGCTATACTGATTGAAAACAGCGCTATATACAAGGCTATTGAAGTTATTAATGCCAATGATTTCTACAAAGAGGCGCATAAGAGGATATTTGTCTCGATGCTCGAACTGAATGAAAAGAACGAGGCAATAGACCTTGTAACCCTTACTGACTATCTGCGAAAAAAGAATGACATTGAGTTTGTGGGAGGAGTTACATATCTTGCAATGCTCTCAAATATGGTTCCTACTGCCGCAAATATCAGATATCATGCAAAGATTGTATCTGAAAAATCATTGCTAAGAAGTCTGATAAACACTGCAACAGAGATTGTTACCAGGGGATATGAGAATCTTCAGGATATTGATGACCTACTCGATTTTGCTGAAAATGCCATCTTCAGCATATCTGAAAACAAGATTAAACGTTCGTTCATTCATATAAAAGATATTATTAAAGACAGTTTTGAGACTATAGAGAAACTGTCGGAGAAAAAGGAACGTGTTGTTGGGGTACCTTCAGGATTTGTTGATCTTGATAGCATGACAACGGGATTTCATCCTGCTGATCTGATAATTATTGCAGGGCGGCCATCCATGGGCAAGACCGCGTTTTGTTTATCCATTGCCCAGCATGCCGGTATTGAAAAAAAAGAACCGGTAGCGATATTCAGTCTTGAGATGACAAAGGAGCAGATAGTAACGAGATTATTATGTGCAGAGGCAAGGGTTGATGCGCACAAGTTACGCTCCGGATTCCTGAGTAAATCTGACTGGCCGAAATTGACAAATGCCGCCGGACGCATATCTGAGTCTGCCATTTTTATAGATGATACACCGGCAATATCTGCACTTGAAATAAAGGCCAAGGCAAGACGGCTTAAAGCTGAACATGGTTTGAGTCTTTTAATTGTTGACTATCTTCAGATCATGGGAGGGAGGTCTGCCGGCAGGAGGGGAGGGACGGAAACCCGTGAACAGGAAATATCTGACATATCAAGGTCCCTTAAGGCCCTTGCCAAAGAATTAAATGTGCCTGTAATAGCATTGTCTCAGTTAAACAGGGCTGTTGAGGCAAGGCATGACAGAAGGCCTATGCTCGCTGACCTCAGGGAGTCCGGTGCCATCGAACAGGATGCAGATGTGATTATATTTATTAACAGGGAAGAGGTTTACAAGCAGACTGAAGAAAACAGGGGGATTGCTGAGATTATAATTGGTAAGCAGAGAAATGGCCCGATAGGATCGGTTAAACTTGCCTTTCTTGATAAATATACAAAATTCGATAACCTCGAAAAGGTTCATGGTCAGTAACAACATCTAACACTTGTCTTAATGTATGTGAAAGAAAGGAATGGAATGGCCTTACGTTCAATAATCCTTGTGCTATCACTGGTAATAATGATTAATTCCTGTACGGCTGTGAAACAGGTTGCACCGGTTCAGCCGGAAGACGTTCTCACAGTTGAGACTGATGTTCAGGTCAGGACTTCTCCGGAGGCATATTATAATTTCATGCACGGATATATGGATGAGCAGGATGGTAATATCAGGGAGGCCCTTAAGAAATATGAAATGGCACTGTCTTATGACGAGAATTCACTGTTTATGCTGGCCCGGGTTGCGACACTTCAGGCCAAATTGGGACAGATTGAAAATGCCATTGAGAGCATGAAGAGGCTAATTAATGTGGCGCCACGTCCGAATGCAGCAAAGTTCCTGCTGGCGGAGATGTATTTCAATGCAGGCGAATTTGAGAAGTCTGTTGAAACATTTGACCAGCTTATTGATAAGGAACCTGTTTCCGTCAAGGTATATTTAAACCGGGGGCTGGCTCTTGCTAACATGAAACGATTTGATGAGGCTGAGGAATCAATCAGCAGGGGAATCAGTCTTGATCCGGACAATCCCACCGGATATGTATTCATGGGTGATCTGTTTTTTGAGCAGGGCAAGACAGGGAAGGCAAGGAGATATTACAAGAAGGCAATCGCAAGGAAGAATAACTATGAGCAGGGATACCTTAAAGTGGCGTCCACTTACATGAAGGAAAAGAATTATGATAAGGCTGAGAAGACGTACGAGACGATACTGACAGAGGTCAATCCATACAGCCGTGATGCCGTTGCACAACTGACTCAATTGTATGTACAGGACAAGAGATTTGAAATTGCCATTTCGGTTTTGGAAAGGGCACTTGAGCACAATCCGAGGGATTATGATCTGCTTTTAAACCTGTCGTATCTCTATAAGGAAATTAAGGAATATCCCAGGGCCATCCAGAAGGCACAGATAGTAGTCGCTGCCAGATCAGGGGACACAAGGATGCATGCATATCTCGGATATTTGTATGAAGAGGCTGGCGATTATGACAATGCCGGAAAAGAGTACGAGAAAGTAATTCAGGCAGATCCATCAGACATTGATGCCCATCTTCACCTTGGTTTAATACTGATAAGAAAAGGTGAAAAAGGGAAGGCCGAAGAAATTCTAAAACATTGCATAGAACTTGATCCGAAACGTCCCAATAGTTATTTAATACTTGGCGTGCTTTACACTCAGGATAAAAGGTTCAGGGATGCAGAAAATGTGTACATTAGAGGTCTAGAGGCCGTACCTGACAACACGGGCATGCATTTCAATCTGGGTGTTGTATACGACAGGCTTGAGATGTTTGATGACATGGTCATGGAGATGCGAAAAACCCTTGAGCTTGATCCTGAACATGACAATGCCTTAAATTATTTGGGATATAGTTATGCTGACAAAGGGATTAATCTCGATGAGGCAGTTGAATTAATAACAAAGGCGCTCAGGGCGAATCCAGATAACGGCGCTTATGTGGACAGCCTTGGATGGGCATATTTCAAAAAAGGGATGGTAGAGCCTGCTTTGGAATATCTGAAGAGGGCTGCCCGGTTAATGCCTGATGACCCGGCGATCCTTGAGCATCTTGGTGATGTGTATCTTGAAAAGAACATGCGGGATGAGGCTAAGGCAGAGTGGATAAAGGCACTTGAATTGGATATAGCTAATGATAAACTCATTGCAAAATTCAGGGATGCAGGGTTTGGAGAGCCTGGAAATGAAGAGCTATTAAAGAATATATACAATGAATTAATGAACAAAAAAACCATCGAACAGCAAAAGCAAGAAAAATCAGCGCCCCGTTGAACCAACAAACAGCTTCTCTAACCTTATCAGTTCGTCAAATAATCAACTATTGATGACAAAATTTGTCACTATCGAATGAATTACAGTGCGGTAATCTATAGTGTAATACATTAAATAATACGCATATCTATCTGAATAATAAGTCATTAAAGGCTGCTTTTGACGAGCCGATAATATAGGCATGTAATATGCATTCTCATGTTGTCAAACAAATAGAAAAATGACAGTAAAGAGAAGGAGGTGAAACAGATATAACGGTTTAACAATAACAATAACAATGCCGGACCTTTTGGCCGGTAAAAAGGAGGTATTAGAGATGTCAGTTTACAGAAAGATAGCAGGTAGGATTAAGATAGACAGAGAAAAGGGTTTTACCCTTATTGAATTGATGATCGTGGTTGCAATACTTGGTATATTGGCAGCCATAGCAATTCCTAATTTTATGAGGTTCCAGGCCAAGTCTAAGCAGAGTGAGGCAAAGACGAACCTGGGAGCCATCGGAACGACTGCGGAGGCATGGCGTACTGAAAACGATACATATATTGCCACGGTAGCTCAATTGGGTTGGGCCCCTCAGGGGAATACCCGTTATGGCTATTCGTATAATGCGCTGCTGTTAGCCGCCAACAATGTTGCCGGAAACTGTGCGACATCAGGGGCTGCAAACGCGGCTGCGGTTGCAGCGGCGGCCACATTTATTGCGATCGCCAATGGGGATGTGGATAGCGATGCTACGTGTGATGTATGGCAGTATAATGAGCTTCGTGCATTGACTAACTCAACAAATGACGTTAGTGGTTAACAGATAAAACAAAACGTCATGTTGTTTCATAAAAGGGGCGTTCGTAATCAGCGCCCCTTTTTTATACCCTGTGACTCTGGAAAAGGCAGGATTATGGTTAGAAAAGTCAATCAAAATGGTTTTACACTCATAGAGCTGATGATTGTTGTAGGCATCCTCGGCATTCTTGCTACCCTGGCCCTGGGCAGTTTTCTAAGCTACCAGGCGAAGGCCAAGCAGGCTGAAGTGAAGGCAAATTTGGGCGCCATCGGAGAGATGGCCATTACATACAAATCGGAATACGATACCTATAATACAGACTGGGCTGGAATCGGGTGGGATCCCCGCAAAATAACCAGATATTGTTATTGGTATAATGGCATTGCTGCAGCCGGAACCCCAACAGCCCCGGAAGCCGGGGTTGACTATTCTGATCCTGGTTCTGCAGCTGCCGCTAATTCTTTTTCTGCTGCTGGTGTGGGGAATATTGATCGTGATGTTTCTTCAGATCAATGGCTGTTCGATCAGAATAGAATCTTTATTATTCAGCAGAATGATGTTACCACCCCATAACGAAGTAATATATGCATGTTCTCTTCTCAAGGTCTAAGCATACGGTTATTTTCTTACTGATATCCGTTTTAGCTCTTTCCATATATATTGTCCAGCGTCAGTTATCAATCTATAAAGGGATGGGAAAAAAGATCGAAGGGTTTGCTGCACTCCCGAAAGGGGAATATCTTAAAGCCGCTGTTATAGGATATGAACAGTTGACTGCTGACATAATATGGCTCCAGGTAGTACAGGTTATAGGGGATGATACGGTTACGCCGGATGGGTATGAGTGGATATATCATGCGCTTGATGTCGTAACTACGCTTGACCCAAAATTTGATTATGCCTATCAGCTTGGGGGGATAACCCTCTCAGCGCTTGGAAATGCGCCGGAGAAGAGTAATGCATTGCTCTATAAAGGTATGAGAGAAAATCCGGATGTATGGCAGATCCCTTTTTATATCGGTTTTAATAACTTCTTCTATCTCAATGAATATGGCAAGGCTGCAGAGTATATGGCCAGGGCATCTGAACTTCCGGGTCACCCGGAGTATCTGCCAAAACTTGCGTCAAGGCTTTATGTACAGGCCGGAGACCCTGACGTTGCGCTCGACTTTTTATTGAAGATGTATAAGGAGTCAGGGGATGATAAAGTCAGGATAACTTTGGACAGGAGAATAAAAGAGGTGACAGTGGAGAGGGATGCGCTCTTCCTGGAAGAGGCAATAAAAAAATACAAGGCTGTATTCAAGGCATACCCTGAAAGATTGATAGAATTGGTTGAACGGGGTATTATTGTTGAATTGCCGGCTGAGCCTCTTGGAGGTTATTACTATTTTAATCCGGAGGATGGGCGGGTATACAGTAGTGTGGTCAAGGATAGGATGAAGGTTTATGGGAAGCAATGAGAATTAAGCAATGAGCAATGAGTTATGAAGCGAGAGAGATAAATGGGCAACGTTGTAATCAAAACAGTGAATCTTACAAAGGTTTTCAAGGCAGGTTTCAGAGGGAAGAATGCTCCAGCCCTTAAAGGTCTTAACCTTGAAGTCAATGAAGGCGAAATCTTCGGTTTTCTTGGCCCTAATGGGGCAGGGAAAACAACCACCATAAAGATACTTATGGGACTTATATATCCAACTACCGGAAATGCCTGGATATTGGATAAAGAAGTTACTGATATTGAAGTAAAGAATCGTATCGGTTTTCTTCCGGAGCAGCCCTATTTCTATGATTACCTGACCTCAAAAGAATTTCTGCGTTTCTATGGTCAATTGTTTGGTTTGAAAGGAGATGAGTTAAGGACACGGATGAATGACCTCCTGACCCTTGTCGGACTTGAAGGCGCTGCAAACCTCCAGCTTCGAAAGTTTTCCAAAGGTATGCTCCAGAGGATAGGCATAGCCCAGGCGTTAATAAACCAGCCTGACCTTATAGTTCTTGATGAACCGATGTCAGGTCTTGATCCTGTTGGGAGGAAGGAGATACGGGATATTATCCTGCGGCTGAAAGAGGATGGTAAAACGGTCTTTTTCAGCACCCATATAATTCCTGACGTTGAGATGATATGCGACAGGGTGGGCATATTGATGAAGGGTGAGCTTGTCAATGTAGGGAGGCGAGATGAGATTATAAATGCCAGTGTCAAATATGTAGAGATTATTACAGGGAATATCAGTAAGGAGTTGATTGACCATATGGAAGCAATGGGGTTCATTGTTAATGAGACATGGGAGCATGTGTCCATAATGGTAAAAGATGAAAACAGGGTAGATGCAGTATTGCAGATGGTAATGGATGGAAAGGGGAGGATTGTCTCTGTGGCGCCTCAGAGAGAGACGCTGGAAGAATACTTCATGAAAAAGATAGGAGGGACTTCATGAAGGTGCTCACAATTGCCCGGAATACATTTAGAGAGGCTATAAGGGATAGGATTCTCTATAACTTACTCTTCTTTGCACTTCTCATGATTGCCATGTCTCTCCTTCTTGCAAGCTTAACCGTTGGGGAACAATCGAGGATTATTATAGATATAGGCCTTGGAAGCATCAATATTTTTGGCGTCCTTATAGCGATATTCCTTGGTATAGGGCTAATTATAAAGGAGATTGACAGAAAAACGATCTATAACATACTTTCCAAGCCGGTTCCCCGTTATCAGTTTATTGCCGGTAAGTACTTAGGGCTACTCATAACAATTATTGTAAATTTAGCAATTATGGGGGCAGGACTTTATATTATCCTTATGGTAAATGAACTCAGGTGGGGAAACTATATATTTAATGTTAATCTCGATGTCTGGAAAGCAATCTATATGATATTCATTGAATTAATGGTTGTGACTGCTATAGCCATGATGTTTTCTACATTCTCAAGCTCATCTACATTAAGCGCCATCTTTACAATAGCAGTCTACCTGATAGGCCATCTTACAGAAGAACTTAAACTAATAGGTGGAAAGTTCCAGGATTCATTGATGGAGACAGTCATTAATATCTTTTATTATTTACTCCCGAATCTTGATAATTTTAATATCAAGGGTAAGGTGGTTCACGGTATCTATGTGTCACCAGGCTATATGATCATGGTTACATTATATGGTATTTTGTATATTGGCGCCGTGATGTTGATATCAGGAGTGATATTTCAAAGAAGAGATTTTAAGTAGCAGGTTCTGTCTTGCCTGTGCTTGACGCAGGTGCAGCAGTCTCGGCCTTTTTTTCTTCCTTCTTGTCAGATGTCTTCTCATCAGCAGTCCCCTTCTTAGGTCTTGATGGTTCTGAAGTCTGCTTTCCTTTTGTGGAATAGTCAGTTATATACCATCCGCTTCCTTTAAATTGCAGGCCGGCGGGTGATATTACTTTAGACATTTTACCATCGCATTTATTGCAAGTTGTAACAGGCGGATCGCTTACTTTTTGAAGGATCTCAATCTTGTTACCACATTTGTTGCACCTGTATTCATAAATTGGCATCTAACCAGCACCTCCTGCATAATTTTGTTCCGGATTTCATTTATTTAAGCACTTTTATTGCGGCTTCAAGCCTGTCGAGTCCCTTTTCTATTTTATCCATGGAGGTTGCGTATGACAGCCTCATATAACCAGGGGCGCCAAATGCATCCCCGGGTACTGCCGCAACATTTGCCTCTCTTAAAAGGTATTCTGCCAAATGAACAGAGGTATCCAATACAGTACTATTGAATCTCTTTCCTAATATGCCTGATACATTTGGGAATACATAGAAGGATCCAACAGGCAGAAAACAGGAGACTCCGGGGATTGCCCTCAGTCTGTTAACGATATAGTGCCTTCTCTTATCAAAACGTTCTACCATCATGCTTATGAAATCTTCATATTTGCCGCTAAGCGCCTCAAGGGCAGCCTTCTGTGCAATTGAAGTAGGGTTGGAAGTACTCTGACTCTGAATATTCCCCATTGCCTCAATAAGCTTGCCAGGTCCGGCTGCATAGCCAATTCTCCATCCTGTCATTGCATATGATTTCGAAACTCCGTTTACAACTATAGTACGATCAAATATTTCTTTATTCAGGGAAGCGATACTTGTGTGTCTGAAACCATCATAAACTATTCCTTCATAAATCTCATCTGAAATGACATAGATATTGCTCCGTATGGCAATATCAGCTATCTTCTCGAGATGCTGCCTGTCGTATGCTGAACCTACCGGGTTAGATGGCGTATTAAGGATCAGTGCCTTTGTTTTCCTGGTTATAATCCGTTTCAGTGAGTCAGCATCAAGGAGAAATCCGTCTTCTTCTGATGTTTCTGCAATTACGGGTTTTGCACCACTAAGCAGGACCAGTTCAGGATAGGTAACCCAGTATGGCGCTGGTACAATTACCTCATCCCCCTCCTCAAAAAGCGCCATGGCAATGTTATACAAGCTGTGCTTGGCACCGCATGATACAAGTATTTCTTCAGGTTTGTACATCAGTCCGTGTACTTTTGCGAGTTTGTCTGCTACAGCCCTTCTGAGTTCTATAATCCCGGATGATGCAGTATATTTTGTAAATCCCTCCCTGATGGCAGAAATTGCTGCATCTTTTATTCCGTCAGGGGTATCAAAATCAGGTTCACCTGCGCTAAAACTTATTACATCAATACCCTCTTTTATCATTGCCTTTGCCTTCGCCTCAAGCGCGAGGGTAGGTGAAGGCTTTATTAATGAAACGCGTTTTGTAAGATTCATCTAATCAAAAGTCCTTTCTGTCCTTAAACTTATTCTTTAACATTGCATGAACATCTTTCGGAACTAATGAGGAAATATCGCCATTTAAGCTACTCACTACCTTGATAATTGTAGATGTGAGATATGAATATTCTTCGCTTGGCATCAAAAAAACAGTTTCAATTTTGTCATCAAGTTTTCTGTTCATTAAGGCCATCTGAAATTCATACTCGAAATCCGAAACAGCGCGCAGTCCCCTAATTATGACAGATGCCCCCTTTTTTCTGGCGAAGTCAACAAGAAGACCATCAAATGTTTCAACAGATACATTTGGCAGGTCTTTGATTGCCTCTCCTGCCATCTTTATCCGTTCATCAAGAGTAAACAGGGCAGTCTTCTTTGGATTAGGACCTATACCAAGAATAATATGGTTAAATAGTCTTAGGCTTCTTTGAAGAATATCGAGATGTCCGTTAGTTATCGGGTCAAATGTTCCCGGATAAATTGCTGTTATTGACATGCCTTCTGTAAACCGTTAAGGTTGTATCCCCGTAAACATATTTGCCATAATCTTCAAAGTTGGTCAATGCTTCCGGCATTGAAATCTTTGATGAGTGCTCAATTATCAGAAATCCGTAACCTGAAATATTAACATTATTGATTATCTTTGACAAGAGGTCAGGCCAATTATTGTAATTATAGGGAGGGTCAGCAAAAACAATGTTATACTGCATGCTGCCCCTGATAATTTCTTCTATAACAGTCATGACATCTCCAAATAAGACAGTAATTTCCTTCTCATAACCGCAGGTCTTAATATTATCCTTAATTGTTTTTAAATGTCTGACATTGTTTTCAACTAATGTGGCATGCCTTGCCCCCCGGCTGACAGCCTCGATGCCAACTGCACCGGAACCTGAGAAAAGGTCCAGAAATGCTGAATTTACAATATATTCATGGCCTACAATATTGAACATAGACTCCCTTACCTTATCCGAGGTGGGCCTTATCCTGTCACCGGCTGGTACCCTGAGATGGCGTCCCTTTGATTTTCCTGATATTATTCTAAGCATTTTCCCCTTACTAAAATGAATAACATATATTGACAATCATCATAACATTATGCTAACAACATTGTTAGGGTCAGGGAGGTAAAATATGACAAAAAATGAAGGCAGGATCTACTTGTTAATAAATACTGAAATAGGCAGGGAAAGACACGTCAGAGATGAATTGCGTAAGTTGGATCATGTAAAGTATGCAGATATGATAACAGGGAGATATGATATTATCGCAACCCTTGAAGGCGAGAGCGTTGGAGACATTTTTGCAACCGTAATTAGCAATATCAGGGCCATAAAAGGTATAATAAGAACCGAGTCAAATGTTGTCTTTGAATAAACAGCAGGAGTCTTTTAAGCTTTAAATGGAATTAGTCCTCCCATCAGAATGAATGGTTTCTTGTTCTGGAGTATTGTGCTGTCAAGGAGTGTGCCGCAGTTCACGCATCTCCAGGCATAAAAGACAAGAGAATAATCAGTACACCTTTCTGTGACCATGAATCCACCGCATTTAGGACAATGCATTATAGTCCTCCTTTTATTTGAATTGTTCGTACAACTGTATTAAGCATATTGAGCAAATTTAATGCCATATTTTTGACAATCAGAGTTGTGCATTGATCCGATCGTGATTTATCCTAAATTATGATTATAATTCAATAAGATACATGGATTAAACCCGATAGTGGAGTGATGATGGAAGGATGATTTTATTCATAATTCAGGCAATAATATGAGTGTCGCAGCAGTCAAATTGTGCACATGGTGACAAAAAAATGGTCATGAGATAGATGGTGACTTGGTTGCCTGATTAAATGCAACGTCTGATAAGAGATATTATGTAAACTCACCTTGATTAATGCCGTCTTGTGAGTTTACATAATATCAGTCTTAGTAATACCTGCCATGTTTATCGCAACGTGTGAGTTTGATGCAAAGGCAAAGGCCCCGCTATACCGGTAGGTTTTTCCTGCGCTTCCGGTAGATAACGTCCTGGAGGTCATCAAATAGGTCATAAACAACAGGAACTACTACAAGTGTAAGAAACAATGAGGTAAGCAAGCCGCCGATTGTGGCTATTGCCATTGGCGAACGTGTTTCAGCCCCTTCGCCTATTCCTACGGCGATAGGCATCATGCCAAGCACCATGGCAAAGGTGGTCATCAGGATTGGCCTGAGTCTGACAGGCCCGGCTGCAAGAATAGCCTCTTTCCGCTCCATTCCCCTTGCCCTTAGTGTATTTGTATAGTCAACGAGGAGTATTGCGTTCTTTTTAACGAGCCCCATAAGCAGGATCAGGCCGATAAATGTAAAAATATTTAGGGTCTTTCCGGTAATCAGGATTGCAAGAAATGCCCCTATAAACGAAAATGGCATTGAAAGGAGTACTGTTATGGGATGTATAAAGCTTTCATACTGTGACGCAAGGACCATGTATGCAAGGATAACTCCGAAAACCAGGGCGAACATCAGGTAGCCAAAAGATTCACCCATCATCTCTGCCATTCCTTTATATCCAGTTGAGTAATCGGATGGAAGTATCCTTGCTGAGATTGCATCGAGTTCTGCCATTGCCTCGCCAAGTGGTTTTCCTTCCAGGTTGGCAAAAAGTGTTATTGCCCTTTGCCGGTCAACCCTGTTTATTATTCCAGGTCCCCCGGCAGGCTGGACTGTTACAATATTTGAAAGTTCTATGAGTCTGCCGTCATTGGACCTGGTGTATAGTCTTTTAATATCTTCAGGAGAGTTCCTGTCATCGGGATTTAATTTCATTTTGACGTCATATCTTCTTCCGCGCGATTCATCCCTGTATTTTGTGGTCTCAACTTCACCACTTATCAGTAGGTTGATAGTTTCAGCCACTGAAGCAATATTGACACCAAGGTCTGCGGCTTTATCCCTGTCAATATGTACTCTGATCTCAGGTTTGCCTGTCTCAAGTGAAGAATCAACGTCAACTATTCCCGGCAATTTTGAAAACTCAGCAACTACATTTTCTGAATATTGCTGTAACCCTGTCAGGTCTCTTCCTTTGATCGTATACTGTATTGGAACCATCCTCTGTCCGCCGCCTACAAGAGACACGTCTTCAGCAAATCCCTTCAATCCCGGTGTCTTTCGCAGCCTGTTCCTTATCTCCGCCATTATCTCCTGCTGACTCCTGGTTCTTTCAGCCTTTGGTTTGAGGCCTACGAACATAGAACCTTTGTTAGTTTCACCGCTGGTACCCTGTCCGTAGAAAACTGTTTTTACCTCAGGTATAGTGAGGACAAACTCTTCTGCGCCTTTGAACAGTTTTTCTATCTCATCAATGGAATAGTCCCTGGGGGCCTCGAGTCTTACTATGAATCTTGACTGATCCTCAGACGGCAGGAATTCCTTGCCGATAAATTTGACTAAATACATGCTTATTATAAAGATGATGCCTGCTGAGATGACTACGATGGCCCTGTGATTGAGGGCTACAGTCAGAATCCGTCTGTACCAGTCTTCAACCACCAAATATCCTGCCTCGAGCGATGATGACAGACGTCCTGCAGGATGTCTGTGCATATTGGCGGTTGTGCCTTTTAAATAACGTGATGCGAGCATTGGAATTAAGGTAAAGGACACGAACAGTGAAACTGCAACAGCGAAGACAACAGTTAAGGCAAACTGAAAGAAAAACCGGCCGATTATCCCCTTCATAAAAGCGACGGGCAGGAATATTACTATGATTGCAAGTGTCGTAGCTGATACGGCAAGCCCGATCTCTGAGGTAGCGAACGATGCTGCCTCCCGTGGAGAAAGCCCCCTTTCAATGTGACGGTGAATGTTTTCAATGACAATAATTGCATCGTCAATGAGAATGCCGACAGAAAGCGACAACGCGAGCATTGTCATGTTGTTAAAGGTAAAACCAAAGGCATTCATGATTGCTAAGGTCGAGATAATGGAGGTCGGTATGGCAAGCGCACTAAACAGCGTTATCCTGAGACTGCGAAGGAAGAACAGAACGGCAATTGTTGCAAAAATACCTCCATAAATCAGGTGGTGCTGAACCTCGCTTATTGAACGCTTTATGAAAGTTGACTGATCAAAGCTGATTCCTATACTCATGCCTGGAGGGAGTGACTTCCCGATATTTACAAGTTCCTTTTTGACTCTTTCAATTACTTCTACCGTGTTTGTTCCGGATTGTTTCTGTATCCCAAATCCAACTGCCGGCACCCTGTTGAACCTCGTTACAGACCTCTTTTCCTGCATCCCGTCTTCAATACGTCCGATGTCACGAAGCCGCACCGGGGCGCCATCCTTAAAAGTAATAACAAGGTCATTAAAGTCTGAGACAGCAGCAAATTCTCCCTTAATTTTTATTGAATACTCAGTAGTCCTGTCCTCTATCCTCCCTCCCGGCAATTCTATGTTTTCCCGCTGTAATTTATTCAGTACGTCGTGAGCAGTTATACCATATGCTGCCAGCTTATCTGAATCGAGCCATACTATAATTTCCCGCAACTGAAGTCCTGCCATGCGAACAGCTCCGACTCCGTCAATTTTCTGTAATTGTTCCCTGAGGATTTCATCAGCATAAGTGGACAATTCCCGGATTGTCTTATTGCCGGAAAGGGCTAACCATAGAATGGGGTTTGCATCTGGGTCAACCTTCTCAATAACAGGCTCATCAATGTCCCTGGGAAGACTGCCTCTTATGACAGATATCTTTTCCCTGACGTCCTGAACAGCAAGGTCAATATCCCGTTCAAGAACGAATTCAACAATTACCTGAGACCTACCTTCGGTGCTTGATGAGGTAATAGACTTTACCCCGTTGATTGTATTAATGGCGGCTTCAACCTTATCCGTTACATCTATATCCATTGTCTCGGCATTGGCGCCATTGAGTCTTGTTGATATATTGACAATCGGGAAGTCAACTTTTGGAAAGAGGTCAACACCAATACGGGGGTAGCTTACTGCGCCGAGCAGGACTAGACCGAGTATGACCATTGTTGCGAACACAGGTTTTCTGATTGATGTATCAGCGAGCCACATTTACCCTGATCCCGTCAGAAAGGTTCTGCTGACCGGCAATTACTACATTTTCGCCGGACCGCAAACCATCTGTAATTTCCATCAAATCACCATATTTACTCCCTATCTTTACAATGTGTTCTTCTGCCCTGTCATCGCTTACGGTGAAGACCTTTATAGTTTCACCTTCATAAAGCAAAGCGGTCGCTGGTATGAGCACTGTACCTTTTGCCGCGCCGGTAAAGAGCCTGATCCTTGTAAACAGCCCAGGTCTTAAAACGCCGTCTGGATTGGGAACCACAGCCTCAGCCATGAGAGTCCTTGTCTTCTCGTCAAGGCCAGGATAGATTATGTTAATCTTCCCATGGAATTCCCTGTCATGGAATGACTCTGCCTTGAACTGTAAATCCTGCCCCTTCTTTAAGACGCCTGAGTCCTTTTCAGATACAGAGAAATTCAATTTCAGCGGGTCAACCTGTATGACGGAGCATACTGGACTTCCGCTGCGTATGAAATTGCCTCCGGATACCATCCTGCTTTTAACTACACCGGAAATAGGGGAGTATATCCGGGTTTTGGTCAGCCTGTGTTCGGCAATAGATAATGCTGCTCCGGCTTTTTCAGCATCTGACTCAGCTAAAGACAATTGTGATGAAACAGAATCGTAATCATGCTGAGAAAGGAGTCCATCACCGTAGAGGGATTTCTTGCGATTATACTCCAATCGTATATTTGAGAGACTTACTTCTGCCTGTTTCATGGCAGCCTTTGCCCTCGTGACCTCAAGCAGATAATCAGTATTGTTAATTGCTGCAATCAGCATCCCGCTGGTTACAACTGTTCCCTCATCTATATAGATACTGTCCAATATTCCATCTACCTCAGCGCCAATGGTAACCTCTTCATAAGGATATAATGTACCAACAGTTTCAATAAATGGCCTTAATGATTTTGTCTCCGCCGGCCGTACAGCGACATTGATGCTTTTTACCTTATTGACAACGGTTTCTTTTTCACCGCACCCCGAATACATAAACATTGAAGCTGTGACAAGCATGGGGATTACAACGTACCTGCTCATTTCAATACTCCCTTTAACGTACCATCTGCAAATATGCCGGCAAACTGGCTTATGGTCCGCTTTATCTCATTTTTCCCCACGTTTCTCTCTTTTATAATTTCCTCTATATGAAAAAAAGAAAATATCATGCCGAGAAAAGCCCTGGCAGCTACTTCAGATTGAAACTGTCTTATTTGTCCCTGACTCCGCCTGACATTTAAATAGCCGGCAAGAAGCCGCACCATCTCATCTATAAATCTGCTGTGAACGACCTTCACTTTTTCAGGATATACATGAATTTCACATGTTATGATACGGACTAAAGATTTTCTTTCCTTAAGCGTCTCGAAAAAACGTGTTCCAATTTTACTGAGGCCGTCTTTATAATCAGAAGAGTTGTTTTCAAGTTCAGGAAGAAGTTCTCTCAGCCTTGGGAGAAATGAATATCTCTTCAGCATCTCCTCAAATAGATTTTCCTTGGAACCAAAGTGCCGGAAAAGGGTGACTTCAGTAACGCCTGCTTCAGACGCTATCTCTCTGGTAGATGTGCCTGGATATCCCTTCCTTGAGATGAGTTTTAGTGTCGCTGCAAGCAGTCTCTGACAGGTTTCTTCAGGTCTGGGTGTCAATTTACGCACAGGCCTCATTCATGACTCCTGATATCCTGTCCGGGCTCCACTGGAGATACTTCATCAAGGATCAATCCCATCTTCTTCTTTAAATCTATTATTGCAAGCTGGAGATCAATGATGCTGTTGGAATAAGACTTTTGAGCTGACACAAGAGTTGAGTTTGCATCTATTACATCAGCATTGGCCGCTAATCCGTATGAGAATTGTTTGAACACAGTATTATAATTTTCTTCTGCAAAGGAAACCTGGGTCTTGTAAAATACTATAGCTGAATTGATGGCGTCAATATTGTAGGAGGCATCGCGTACCCCTAGTTCTATCTCCTTTGCCAGGCTTAGTTTCCTTAACTCAGTTTCCCTGTATTTACTTTCTGCCTCACGCACCTCTGCAATCCGTAATCCTCCCTCATAAAGCGGATATGATAATGTAAGGGAGGCATAGATGCTTTCCTTGTTATAAAAGGAAGAAGAGACCGGATCCTGATCCCTGCCTGAATACACCCCGTCCAGTCTGAGGGTGGGCATAAATCCTCCCTTTGCATAACGAATCCCCTCTTTTGCGGTCTCAACCTCGGCCCCGGTCTTTCTATAATCATTTCTTTTACTGAGAGCTGTCCGGATAAATTCCTCAACAGTGCCATCCGGCGCCTGTTTACCGGCAGGCTCGGATACAGAAAAACCTGACGGAATTCCGAGCAGTCTGGCCAGCATGTCTTCTGCAATGCGGAGCTCCTTATTTACTCTTGACAGATCAGCCTGTATGCCTGCTGTTTCGGCATCAGCCCTCAGAACTGCTGTCCTGGTTACCTCCCCAACCTTAAACCTTGCAGAGGCCACCCTGCTTCTTTCCTCGGCCCTCTTCAGATCAGCCTCCTTAATCTCCTTTTCCCGTTGAATCCTTATCAACCCGAAGTATGAGTTCGCTACAGCCGAGACAATATCCTCTTTCGTTATTCCAACGCCTCTCTCACCGGCGTCAACCATATACTTTGCCTGTCTGAGCGCACTCCATTCCCTTCCGCCCCTGTATATTGGGAGGGACAATATCAAACTGTAATTCAGGCTGTAGTCAGGCTGAATTACAGTGACAGCTGAGCTCTTTTCTTCTGAATACTTTGTGTAGCTTCCTTCAGCAGTCAGCGAAGGAAGTATACTGGACACCGCTTTCTTCCTTGTCTGTTCAAGCTGATACAAACCTTCTCCAGCAATCCTGACGGCCTCATGATTTTTCAATGCAAGGTTATACGCCTCCTGCAGCGAAACAGTGCGATCAGCTGCAGCGGAAGGCGTGACGGAAAGAAATAATACGTAAAATAATGATACAAGAATTAAGTACATAATCTGACCTCCATATTTCCATAATGTCCGGATTTGAACCAAACCTGATTATATGATTGTAAGTGATTACTAACACTATTACAGAAAAAATATATTGTCAACTGTCAATAAACATCATCATGCGTCGAGGCCACCCTGTCTTTGCCGGTGCTGTACAGCCTGTAACTCCAGGATGCCTTGTCAACGGGATATTTATCATAAATGAATTTATTCCCCCATGCATCATAAATTATTCCCGCTTCAAGATAATTTTGAGAGATTAATATTGATAAAGATTCAGGAGAACTGCCATTATCCAGATAGTAGTATCCGATAGCCCTTTTAAGGTACTGCAATCTGGTCATTGTCTCCTGATTTCTGAGAAAATCAGAGACCCCTGTCAGTTCATTCATGCCGGCCATTTTACCTGCCGGAAACAACAGAAGAATAAAAATTAAAATGAAAATCAGCGCTGCGATCTGAAAGGCATACTTAAGTCTGATGCTGGATCCTGTATTCTCCTCAGGAGTTATGTCCGTAGCAGCAGGCGCATCATCCGGCGCCTGATTATTTTCATAAATAATATCCTTCTTTAAAGATCTCTGAGTTATCAATCCTGACATCAGCAGGGTGAGCATTATCCTGTAAAGCGGAAATTGTGGCATTTCAGCCACATTGAGTATATCCGTTATGTCTCGACTGCCGTCTACAAGGTTGTACACTGTTATTTCATCAGGGCTCAATCTGGAGAAAAGATGCTCTATTTCAGCTCCTCTCTCAGTTTGTGAAAAGACTATGTTTGATGAAGGGATCCTGGCCTCAATAAGACCCCATTCATCAACCATCCTTGAGCCTTCCATCAAAATGAAATCAGTCTGAACGGTTATTTGAAATTCCCTGTCATAATCTATCTCACAGGCGGTAAACTTATAATAACCATCCTTCCATCGTAATACATGGAATATGACTTCCATAAGTTGCTGCTGCAATGCCTCTTTTACTTCATCTGTTGAAACATGGCCTGATGATACGAATACATTCCCTATCCTTTCCTTTGTTATTTCCTGCTTACGCAATGACTCCGCAACCTGGTCTTCAGTCATTTTACCGGCACTTTTCAGGATTTCCCCAAGGCGTTTTGTTTCTCCTCCGCTTATTGCCGTAGCAAACACAAGCTGGCCATTATCAAAATGCAGTTTTGTTGATTCACTCTTATGTGATATGGACACGACTCCGCTCTTTTTCTGCATGGATATGAGCTGCAGTATTTCAGCCAGACCAAATTCCTTTATGGAACCTTCAAGAGACATTTCTTCCTACCATCTGGCCGGAGCGGAATGGACGGATACCGGTAAAAAACACCAGTATATAAGACAGGATGATTAATGAAATCCAGAAAATGGATGGCCATTCAGGCATATAATATGCTGTATTCCATGTGGCGGCAGTCTGTTCAGATATTATTCCTGCAATACCTGTACTGAATATAATGCCCAAAATTATCCCTTTGGCGGTTTGTCCTCTGATCATGTGCCACAGGCCAGGTATTATATAATAAATACGGCTGCTGCTCACAGATAGCAGGCTGCCATCCTGCTCCCTGGATTTACATGTTCTGCAAACACCTCCAAATATTTTTGAGCCTGTGCACCTCCCACATACGCTGCGGTTACAGGCAGGACAATAATACGCCATTGGCGTTCGTGGTTTGATATAAGAAATGACTGATAGTATTATGGCAATACTTATTCCCAGAAAGAGAAAGCTCTCAGCAGGTATTCTGATTAAAGCTTTAATAATTCCGCCGGATAATGTGCCGGTATCATTTGAAGTCGTTAATGCAACACGCCACATATCACGTTTAGCAACCGGATATTCAATAACACGGTATCCGCTTCCCTTTGCCGACAACGCCGTAAAACGTTCCACATCGTGCAGGTTTATACTACTGGCTTTATTATAGGTCTCCTCTGCTTCAGCAAACAGGAGTTTTTCTCTGTAAACCTGACTTAAATTATATACTGGGATGGGAGATTCGGGAGATTCACGTATCGCATCAGTATAATATTTGATAGCCCTGTCATAGTTCCCCCTGTAGAAACTGATGTTTCCGAGCGAATTAATTGCATTGATCCTGATAGTTCTGTTGCCTGAGTTTATTAGCCTCTCAAAGTATTGCTGCGATTCATCAATCTTTCCATCTTTATTGGAAAGAAAGGCAATCCCAAAAGTTATATATTCGTTGCCTGGCTCAATTTTAAGATAGTCCTTTAAATGTTCAATAAGTTCCGGCTCGCCATATCCCCTCTCTGCGGCAACGAGTCCCCTGAGGATGATGTTGTTATGTGCAGTAGCAAAGATCGAGCTGTATTTGAGCAATACCGGTAAAAAGAGGAAAAATATGATACAGATAACAGCAAGGATCTTGTCCTTCCTGCTCATATATATCCATGACAGGACTATCCATATCAGAACAAACCATGCAATTCCAAACAGGAACGGGATAAAGGCAATTATAAGAAAGAAGATAATGTTAAAAGGACTGGTTACAAAGCCGGCAGTCAGCTCTTTAAATGTATGAAAAAATAACGGATATGTCCTGCAGCAAAGCGAGGCTGTAAATATAAGTATAGTAAAGCCAGCTCCAAGAAGAATTATTGAGTACAATCTCCCAGCCAGGTTAAATGATGTCCAGAAGTCTCTGAGAGTTGCCTTCACCCCTCCTGTGTATTCATAAAATATCTGTCCGATGCCGGCCCTGGACATATGGCGAAGCGCCTTTGCCGACAGGTAATAGGATGGAGCATAATCAGGTGATAAATCCCTTGCAACAAGGCTTAGATGATAGGCATTATCAGGCGCACCCTTTTCCATAGACATATATCCCTCACGTACAAGGAGGGCGGCGATGTCATCAATTCTGTTGATCCCCAGCCTGTACCTGGTCCTGACAATTTCTTCAAGTATAAGGTCAGCAGAATTTGTATTACCGGCATTAATTGCATTCTGTCTCTCTATCCATAATTTTTCTATCTCCACCGGGACCAGCCTGTCATGAGCGGCTTGTGTTTCTGCATAAGCCATTCCGGATGAAACAAGAATTATTGAGGCAAGGATAACAGCCTTCATACCCCCTGCGCCGATCTTTCCCTCCGTACCTGCGACAAGTCTCCTGATGTTTTCAATATGCCTGAAATAGAGGAGGGAAGAAATAATCAGGGAGAAAATAATAAATAATATATGTCTTTCCCCTATGGCAGTGATAACCGGAAAGAAACCGAAGGATATAAGCGCGGCAAGTGATGAATACTTCCAGAGAAACATGCTTCCTATCCATATACCTATTGTGATCAGCCCTATATAGGGCCATAAGGAAAAGATGACGCCCATGCTTGTGGCTACCCCCTTGCCCCCCCTGAATTTCAGAAATACAGTGTAGTTGTGACCAATGATGGCGGCAAAGGCAATTACAAGAGTCCACATATCAAGCCCCCATAATGATTTGGCTATCAATACCGGTACAGCCCCTTTAAGTGCATCAAACAATAATGTCATGGCACCTCCTAATTTTCCCGTTGTCCGTAAGACATTTGTTGCCCCGATATTACCACTACCCTTTTGTCTTATGTCTCCGGCCCCCATCATCTTTGCAATAATCATCCCGAACGGTATTGAACCGGACAGGTAACCGAAGAAAATCATGAATATCCTGAATGCAGTCATGTTTTTTTCATGCCGGACCAGAACCTGATGGTATAGTCCCCTCCTGATATTATTGCGAGAATAGCTGAATACCAAAGCATAACAGTTCCGATTTCATGTAAATCAATGACCCTCGAACCCAGTGAAACCGGATAATCAAGTATGAGTAATACCAATGCAACAATTTGCACGAGGGTTTTCATCTTACCCATATCCCTGGCAGCAATCACCACACCAATGGATGAGGCTATAGCCCTTAGGCCAGTTATGGCGATATCTCTCCCCACAATCACTATGGCGAGCCACGACGGCACCCTGTGCAGTTCAACGAGCATGATCAGGGCTGACAATACAAGTAGCTTATCGGCAACAGGGTCAAGGAGCTTGCCTGATAACGTGACCTGTTTAAACTTCCTTGCAAGGTATCCGTCAAACCAGTCTGTTAAGGATGCGACTATAAAAATAAGTGCAGCCCAGCCGGACCTTGATGCAGATGGCACTGCAAAGACTATTATAAAAAAAGGTATAAGTAATATTCGCAGAGTGGTAAGGATATTGGGTAGATTCAAATTCAACCCTTTGCCTTAAGTATGAAATCCGTAAGAATTCCGTCAACATGCAGCAGGAACCGGATATTACTGGCCTTTTCAGTCAGAGATTTGATATCAGGCAATTCTTAAACTAGTCCCTTCTTTAACAGATCATGAAGGTGTATTATACCTGCTACTGTCATGTCTTTATTTACAACAGCAAGAGATGTTATTGAATGTTTTTCCATAATCTGGACTGCCGATGCTGCAAGCATGTCCTGGTGAATTATCTTCGGATCCTGAGTAGCTGCCTCAGCGGCAGTACGACTGAATATATCACTTGCGCTGACGGACTCGCGCTCGAGCAATCTTCTTAAATCTCCATCTGTAATTATCCCAAAAAGCCTGTTATTTTCATCGAGAACAGTCGTCACCCCCAGCTTCTTTGATGTCATTTCAAAAAATACATCCTTCATAGGTGTGTCTTTGTACACAACAGGTATATCCAAGCCTGTATGCATAATATCCTCTACACGAAGAAGAAGGCGTCTGCCAAGTGCCCCGCCAGGATGAAACAGTGCAAAATCTTCCTCCCTGAATTTGCGTTTTTCGAGAAGGGTAACTGCAAGTGCGTCTCCCATTGCAAGTGCCGCAGTGGTGCTGGCTGTAGGCACTAAATTCATAGGGCACGCCTCCTCCTTAATACTGACATCCAGGACTGCATCGCTATTTCTGGAAAGAGTGGAATCAGGTTTTCCGGTAAGGCATATCATACGCAGGCCCATCTTCTTAAAAACTGGCAATAAGGCGAGTATTTCGTCCGTTTCACCACTGTTTGATATGGCTATTATTATATCCTCATGAATGATCATACCTATGTCCCCATGTATACCTTCGGCAGGATGAAGAAAAAAAGCAGGGGTGCCGGTACTTGCCAGTGTAGCAGCTATTTTTCTGCCTATCAAGCCTGACTTGCCCATTCCTGTAACAACAACCCTCCCCTTACAGTTGTAGAGAAGGGTAATTGCATCTGAAAAGCTCTGGTTCAGTCTTGCCTTTAGAGTGTCAATGGCCTTAGCTTCAATATCGAGAACCCTGCGGCCTGTTTCTATGTCACCCACTCGAATATATCCTCCATGATCAGGCAAGTCTTAAAAAGTCACTAAGACTGCAGAGGTCTTTTATCAGGGACCTGACATCTTTGAGCGGCACTTGTGTGGCGCTGTCTGACAGGGCCCTTGCAGGGTCAGGATGAACCTCCATAAAGACGCCGTTGCATCCTGCAGCAACAGCAGCCATTGAGAGCGTTTTGATGAATTCACGCTGACCACCTGATGCCGTACCTGTACCACCCGGAAGCTGGACACTATGAGTTGCATCAAATATAACCGGATAACCAAATGACTTCATTACAGGTATGGACCTCATGTCAACTACAAGATTATTGTATCCCAGCATAGTGCCACGCTCTGTAAGCATAATATTATTGTTTCCTGTGGATTTGATCTTGTCTACCGCGTTTTTCATATCCCACGGAGAGAGAAACTGCCCTTTTTTTATGTTTACAGCTTTTTGTGTCATGGCTGCCGATAATAAGAGATCTGTTTGCCTGCAAAGAAATGCCGGTATCTGCAATACATCAAGCACTTCTTTAACTGTGTTGACCTCTTCAGGGGTGTGTATATCAGACAAAACAGGCAGGCCCGTTTCAGTCCTGATCCTGCCAAGGATATCTATCCCCTTTTCGATTCCAGGCCCTCTGTAAGAGTTGACCGATGTCCTGTTGGCTTTATCATACGATGCCTTAAAAATGATGAAGACATCATATTCCCTGGCTATGTCCCTGAGTTCAGAGGCAATCTCAAGCGTTATGTCATAATCTTCAATTACGCATGGTCCTGCAATAAAGAAGAGCCGGCTGGTGCTGTGTATGGATTTTGTCCCTATCTGAATACTCATTTAACTTTTCTGACTGCCGCTCCAATGAATGACGCAAAGAGTGGATGCGGGGCAATAGGTCTTGATTTGAATTCAGGGTGAAACTGGGTGGCCAAAAACCACGGATGATCCTTGATCTCTACTATTTCAACGAGGTCTTTTTGGGGATAGAGGCCGCTTATGACAAGTCCGGCCTTTATAAGGTTATCCCTGTATATGTTATTAAATTCATATCTGTGGCGGTGACGCTCACTTATCCTTGCGCTCTTATATGCTTTATAGGCGGCAGTATCCGGCATGAGGACGCATGGATATGCACCCAATCTCATCGTCCCGCCCTTATCCTTTCCCTCCTGATCAGGCATGATGTGTATTACCGGATAAGCGGTTTTCTCATCGAATTCAGTGCTGTTTGCGTCACTGAACCCTGCCATATTCCTTGCAAATTCAATAACAGCGCATTGCATCCCGAGACATATGCCGAAAAATGGTATCTTGTTTTCTCTGGAATATTTTATCGCTGCAATCTTCCCTTCAATTCCACGGTTCCCGAACCCGCCTGGAACAAGAATCCCGTCTGCATCCGAAAGAACAGCATCTGGTCCCTTTCCCTCTATCTCCTCTGCATCAAGCAGTCTCAGGCTGACGTCAACATTATTCGCAAGTCCTCCATGTATCAGTGCCTCGCAAAGGCTCTTGTAGGAATCCCTCAGATTAACGTATTTACCAACAATGGCTATTGTGACCTTACCCGATGGATTTCTGATCTTTTTGACAATCTCAGTCCAGCGGCTGAGATCTGGTTTTCCCACATTCAGATTCAGCTTCTTGATAAGTATCCGGTCAAGTCCGTCATCATTAAGCATAATCGGGATTTCATAGATATTTTCAACGTCCCTCGCAATTATTACAGCCTCAGCCTCGACATTACAAAAAAGGGCTATCTTCTTTTTTATCTCATCGGAGATTGGCCTGTCGGTTCTGCATACAAGGATGTCAGGCTGAATGCCTATTTCTCTCATCTTATTGACACTATGCTGGGTGGGTTTTGTCTTGATTTCATCTGCGGCCTTGACAAATGGTATCAGAGTCAGATGCATATAGAGGGTTTTGTCGCTTCCCATGTCAAAACGGAACTGCCTGATAGCTTCCAGGAAAGGAAGGCTTTCAATATCTCCGACAGTGCCCCCTATTTCAACTATAACGATATCCTTTTCATTGGCAGCCTCGAGTATGCACCTCTTGATTTCATCTGTTATATGAGGGACCATCTGGACTGTACCGCCAAGATATTCACCGCGGCGCTCCTTTGTGATGACGTTAAAGTATATTTTACCTGTAGTATAATTATTTTTAGCTGATGTTGTTACAGTTGTGAATCTTTCGTAATGGCCAAGATCCAGATCCGTTTCTGTACCGTCGTCAGTAACAAAGACCTCTCCATGCTGAAACGGGTTCATCGTGCCAGGGTCCACATTTATGTAGGGATCAAATTTCAGAAATGTAACCTTCAGGCCGTAACATTCAAGCAGGCTTCCTGCTGCTGCCGCTGCCACACCCTTGCCAAGCGATGAAACTACCCCGCCTGTGACAAAAATAAATTTGGCCTTTACAGTATCATTTCCCATGGATAAGCCCCTCTTCAAGTTTGTTCAGGTCTTCGGGTGTATCTATCCTGAAAGATTTATGCAGGGTTTTTTTCAACTTAATCCTGTAACCTGATTCCAATGCCCTGAGCTGTTCGAGTTTTTCGAGCTCCTCAAGACCGGAAGCAGGAAGAGAGCTGAATAAAAATAAGAAATCACGCCTGTATGCGTAGATGCCAAGGTGTTTAAAATAAGTCCCAGGCGGAAAAACTGTGTTGTCTCTCCTGTCGCGAATATGTGGAATCGGAGAGCGTGAAAAGTATAGTGCGAAGTCATTGCAATCTGTAACCACTTTTACAACATTTCTATCCATTAATTCATCCGGTGAGGTGATCTCAGATTTTAAACTGCCCATCATAATAGTGTCATCCTCTTCCATCAGATGAATAAGCTCATCAATCATTTGAGGTCCCTGAAGGACTTCATCAGCCTGAAGATTGATTATAATTTTGTTTTCAAGATGCCTGGCTACTTCAGCACAGCGATCAGAACCGGTCCTCAGAGCGGATGACGTCATAATCACATCTCCGCCAAATCCCCTGACCGTATCATATATCTTCTGTTCGTCTGTTGCAACAATAACATTACCGGCATTAACTGACATCTTTGCTGCATTGTATATCCACTGAATAAGTGGCTTTGAACCGATGGAAACGAGCGCCTTTCCAGGAAATCTGGTAGAGCTGAACCGCGCAGGTATGATTACGGCTGCCTTATTATTCATAATTTAATGCCATGATAAGTTGATCCGGCCGAACCGTAGCCGTGCCAACTATGCCTACTGCTATGCCACCGGCATAATTTGCAAGTATAGCTGCGTCCTTAAGTGAAGCCCCTGCTGCAACAGACAATGCAAGGGTGCTTACCACCGTGTCTCCTGCACCGGTAACATCATAAACCTCTCTTGCAGCCGCAGGAATATGAATTACATCCTCGTTTTTTTGAAAAAGGCTCATACCGTGCTCACTGCGGGTTATAAGAATGGCATCTGCGTTTGACTGCTTAAGGAGTATATTTCCTGCCTTTATAAGTGATTCATCGTCGGAGACAGGCATACCTGATGCCATTGACGCCTCAGATGTATTGGGCGTTATAACTGTTGCCCCGGTATAAAAATTGAAATGTTTGAGTTTCGGGTCAACGATGACACACAAATCATTTTCCAGGGAGACCTGCAGGATGGACTGTACGAGATTTCTCGTTATAACTCCTTTTGCATAATCAGAGATGACTATTACTCTTATATCATTTATGTGAGTCCTTATATATCCAATTATCAGGTCCTGTGATTGGGATGATATTTCTCCGCGGCTCTCATGATCAAACCTTACAACGTGCTGATTGTGAGCTATAACGCGGGTCTTCTTTGAAGTTGGCCGGTCTTCTTCAATGATAATTCCGTCAGTGCATATATTTTCAGTAGAAAGGCGGTTGATAACCCAGCGGCCGATATCGTCCCTGCCGACTACTCCGCATATCCTGACCCTGCCACCAAGAGAAAGGATGTTAGCGGCTACATTCCCTGCTCCGCCGAGCATAAAGCTTTCCCTTTGGACATCAACAATCGGAACAGGCGCCTCCGGTGAAATACGCTCAACCTTGCCCCATACATAATGGTCAGCAATAATGTCACCGACAACAAGTACGGTTCTGTCCCGATATTTATTTATGTATTCAGTTAATCTCTTCACTTATTTTATCCGCATCCCGATCCTGTTCCACCTGACCCAGCTGTCTTCGCCATCCCATGACCAGTATATTATAAACGCCTTTCCCCTTATCTTGTTCAATTTAACAAAACCCCAGTACCTGCTGTCAAGACTGAAATCTCTGTTGTCTCCCATGACAAAATAAGAATCCTGTGGAACGACAACAGGTCCAAAATTATCCCTCGGCTGTATAGCTGCCGGATAGAACATTGGATCGCTGTGGGCGGTAAATTGTTCATCAGTCAGATGACCGTTGATATATAACTTCTTATCTTTAATTTCTATGGTATCTCCCGGTTGTCCAACAACACGTTTTATGAAATCCTTTTTTTCATCCTCGGGAAACTTAAATACTATTATGTCGCCGTAAACCGGCTTATTAAATGGAATAATAATTCTGTCTGTCAAGGGTATCTTTACACCGTACATGAATTTATTCACCAGTATGTGATCGCCTATTTTAAGTGTAGGAATCATTGAACCGGATGGTATCTTAAACGCCTGGACAATAAATGCCTTGATTATCAGGGCCATAATTACCGCAATGAGTATGGACTCGATATACTCCCTTACAATGTGTTTCTTCTTTTTTGTGCCGGATGTTTCCATATTCACTATTCTTTCACCTGAAGTATCGCAAGAAATGCCTCCTGCGGGATTTCAACTCTGCCAAACTGTTTCATACGTTTCTTTCCTTTCTTCTGTTTTTCCAGTAGCTTCCTCTTCCTGGTAATATCACCGCCGTAGCACTTTGCAATAACATTCTTCTTGAGCGCCCGTACGGTTTCACGTGCAATAATCTTTCCGCCGATTGCCGCCTGAATGATTACCTCAAACATCTGTCTCGGTATCAGCTCCTTAATCTTTTCGGCAAGCATTCTTCCCCTGGATTCAGCCTTGTCCCTGTGTGTAATGACAGAAAGCGCGTCCACTATTTCACCATTCAGGAGTATATCAAGCCGTATAACATTTGAATCCCTGTAGCCAAGTAATTCATAGTCAAGCGATGCGTACCCCTTGGATATGGATTTGAGCTTATCATAGAAGTCGAGGACAATTTCATTGAGCGGGAGTTCATATGTCAGCATCATACGCTCTTTACTGACATATTTCATATCCCTCTGAATACCTCTGCGTTCCTGACACAGACCTATAATACTCCCGACATATTCAGCAGGGGCAATTATAGTGGCAAGAATGAAGGGCTCTTCAAATATAACTATGTTTTGCATCGGCGGCAGATCAGCCGGACTGTCTATTGTCAGGTGTTCTCCTGCTGTTGTCGTTATTTTATATACGACAGTTGGTGCAGTGCTGATAAGGCTTAAGCCGAACTCACGCTCAAGCCGTTCGTGAATTATTTCCATATGCAGAAGCCCCAGAAATCCGCACCTGAAACCAAATCCGAGCGCCAGAGAGCTTTCCGGTTCAAAAGTGAAGGAAGAATCATTCAGCCTGAGTTTCTCTACGGCCTCTCTAAGCTCTTTGTAGTTATCCGTGTCTGAAGGATAGAGGCCGGCAAAGACCATAGGTTTGACCTCCCGGTAGCCTGGAAAAGGCGATGCAGTCGGATTCGCCGCATCTGTCATAGTGTCTCCAATCTTTGTCTCGCCCATCTTCTTTATGCCTGCGACAACAAATCCCACTTCACCTGCTGTCAGTTCATTGACCTGGACCGGCTTGGGTGTAAAAGTGCCAAGAGATATGACCTCATATACATTCTTTGTGGACATCATCATAACCTGCTGGCGGGGACGTATAACACCGTCAATTATACGTATTAATACAACGACCCCCTGATAGTTGTCATACCATGAGTCGAACATCAGGGCCTTTAACGGTTTGTCAGGATTGCCTGACGGTGAAGGGATTTTTGATATGACTGACTCCAGGATCTCGACAGTGCCGATACCCTCTTTTGCGCTGGCAGGTATTGCCTCACTGTCATCAAGGCCAAGAACATCCCTGATCTGTCTCTTTGTGTCGTCGATATCCGCTCCCGGCAGGTCTATCTTGTTAATTACCGGTACGATCTCAAGTTGATTATCAACGGCGAGATAGGCGTTTGCTATCGTTTGTGCCTCTACACCCTGGGATGCATCAACGACAAGCAGGGCACCCTCGCATGCGGCAAGGCTTCTTGAGACCTCATAAGTAAAGTCTACATGACCTGGTGTGTCAATCAGGTTCAGTATATATTGATTGCCGTCTTTTGCCTTATAATTCAGCCTGACTGCGTGCGCCTTAATGGTTATTCCCCGCTCACGTTCGAGGTCCATGGCATCAAGCACCTGTTCCTTTAAGTCCCGTTGAGCAATGGCGCCGGTATGTTCGAGAAGCCTGTCGGCAAGCGTGGATTTACCATGGTCAATGTGTGCTATGATTGAGAAATTCCTGATTTTGTTCTGAATAGCCATTTTATTTATATGTTTTTATTAAACTATTAATTATAGGGGAAAATAAGAAGTGATGTCAAATGGAGTTACCTGGCATCTGAGCTGCTTTTTTTCATCTTGTGACAGTACAGACACTTGTCCCTTGCCGCATGCCCTGACGGCAATGGTCTAATATTTGCGTTTAAATGACAATTGATACATTCACTGATATTTATGACAGAAACATGAATGTCATCTACTGGTACATCAGGGATTATTCTATTGATCCTGGGGATTACAAATATGGTAGTTACAGCAAGAATCGTTATTATTGCAAAGGCAAGCCACTTGAATTTCAATTCTCCTGAGTCTCCATGACTGTCTTATTATCTGAATCATCAAAAGAGGCAGTTGACTCCTGGATGCCCTCTTCATTAATTTGTTCACTATCCTCCTGAATGAGTTCTGTGAATTCCTTTAACGTTGGCAGGTCTGATATATCTCTTAAACCAAAGTACTGCAGAAATTCCTTAGTAGTGGCATATAATATAGGCCTTCCTGCCACATCCCTGCGTCCTATAATCTTTATCATGTGTTTGTCCAGAAGGCCCTTCAGAACGCCTGATGAGTCAACACCACGAATATCCTCTATCTCGGCTTTTACAATGGGCTGCTTATAGGCAATGATAGCCAGTGTCTCCAGTGACGGTTTTGAAAGACGGCTCGATTGTTTTACCTTCTTTAATCGCCTTATCCACTGGGCTAATTCCGGTCTTGAGGCAATCTGAAACCCTCCTGCGACCTCTACTATCCTCAGGCCAGACAGGCGCATATCGTATTCATTCTGAAGCTCCAGTAACATGTCCTGAATTGCCCTCTTATCCTCATCTTCGAGTATGGTTTTAATCCTGTCGGGGGACAAGGGTTCCCCTGCAACAAAAAGTAACGCCTCAATTATACCTTTGAGTTCACTCTGTTCCACTATAGTGTCTCCTTGATTTCAGCCGGATCTACCCTGTTGTCTTCATTTCTGTAGACCCTTATAGTTTCTGAGCTCCCAGCCTGCATTAATTTAATCAACCGGATCCTGGCGAGTTCCAGCAGGGCAAGGAAGGTGACTACAATAGTGCGTCTTGTACATTCCCCTTCGAGCAGCGACATGAGCGTTACACCTTCATTTGCCGCCACATCAAGCTGTTCTATTATGTCTGTCATTCTTCCACGTACGGTTAATTCATCAGGAACTATTTCAAGCGAGGTTTTCTGAGGGGTTTTAGCTATGATATCACGAAACGCCTCCAGGAGGTCAAACAACCCTACCTCTATAAACACCTCCTCATCTCCTTCTATTGATTTATCAGGCGGATTATAGAAAATATCCCTCCACGTATCTTCTCTCTGTCCAAGCTCCTCAGCAACTTCTTTAAAACTTTTATACTCAAGGAGTTTACGTATCAGTTCTGCCCGCGGATCTTCGACTTCCTCATCTTCAATAGCCTTCTCATCCCGGGGCAGCAACATCTTTGATTTTATATGGGTGAGCGTGGCAGCCATCAGCAGAAATTCCCCTGCTATCTCTAAATTCAAATCCTTCATAAGATCAACATATTCAAGGTACTGCCGGGTTACAAGAGAAATCGGGATATCATATATGTTGACCTCATTCTTCTTTATGAGATGCAGCAGGAGGTCAAGCGGACCTTCAAATATCTCAAGTTTGACTTCATAAGACATAGCCGTCTCCTATATGCGAAGAGTATACTACAATTTCCTCTTAAAGAGAACAAAGAACCGCTCCTTCATCCGATCTGACAGAGGCCTTTTTCCCCAATCTTCTTCATTTATCTCCAATGAACTTTCCATGTCTTCTTCAAACATAGTTATCATTTTCCTCCCGAATCCTTCATCGAGGATCCCAACGTTACCTTCGTCATTTCTGCGCAGGGAAAGAAAATCCAGGTTTGCGGAGCCAACAATGCTCCAGCAGCCGTCAAAAACATAACTCTTTGCATGAAGGACTTCACCATGATAGTTATATATCCTGACACCTTTTTTTAATAGCCATGAAAAGAATGCACGCCCTGCATAATGGGCAGGAGGAACATCGCTCTTGCCTGACAGCAGCAACTTTACAGTTACCCCCCTGTGTACGGCCATCTCCAGTGTGTGGAGCATTCTTATCGTCGGAATAAAGTATGCAGTTGTGATGAGTATACTATTCTTTGCATGGTTGATACTGTAGTATAGCAGTTTCCTGAACATCCTTCTGCCCCTGGCTGAAGAGGCGAAAATGGGTATGACCGAAAGTCCGTTACAGTGTCGTTGACCGCCGTATTGCAAATTACTGTTTATATATTTTCCGCCCATTGCCTTCCATGTCATTTGAAAAGTCCTGAACAATTCCAATACTACCGGGCCTTCCAGTATGATCCCTGTATCTCTCCATGGTTTTCTCTTGTGTGTTAAATGAAACCCCCTGTATTCATTTCCTATATTAAAACCTCCGGTTACTGCCTTAACGCCGTCAATTATTATTAACTTTCTGTGGTCCCTGCGTGTGTAGTGAAATGGTGATGACCAGATGAAAGGTCTGGAGACCCGTATTTTTATTCCGGCCTGCGCCATATCCTTCCAGAAGCCGGCGGGTGTCCAGAATGAGCCGAAATGGTCATAAAGGACATAGACCGTCACCCCTTCAGCCGCCTTTTTCTTGAGAAGGCCGGATAGTTCCGTTCCTGTCTCATCATTGCGGAAGATGTAAAATTGCAGTGCTATAAGAGACCGTGCCTCTTTAATGCTGTCGAAGATGGCATTGAATGAGTCCATCCCCTTGTAGAGTAGTGATACGGCATTTCCATCCTTAAAGAAAGTGCCGTAAATACCCTCTATTTCTGACTTGTCAAAGGTTAATCCCATAATTAGTTAAATTTGCAGATTTGTAGCATAACTTTACTATTATTCAGCAGACAGATGCAAGGATTGACCCTTATACATGACGGGGGTTATACTGATAAGCAGGATGGGAATTCAGAGAAAAATAGTCCTTGCCATTCTGATTACAGGCTTTATCGCCCTGATCACTGGCCTCTCAGTCACATACCGTGAAGTAAAGGATGTACTCACAGAAGCCATAGGAACTAATTTTGCCGAGATTGCCAAAAAGTCTTCAGACCGTTTTGATGCCGCTGTTAAAAAGGAAATCATGACATTTCAATATTTGGCAGATGATCCATCCTTTATAAGGGCTGTCACCAACAATGAGACTGATAATATTGAGGCATATCTGATCCGGTATTTGAAACTTCCTGAAGAACTGGAAGAGCATATCGGACTTTTTGTATTAAACGAAAAGGGGCGAATAATAGCTGGCAGCCGTCGTTACAGGAAAGACCAGTCCAGCGAAGAGAGATGGATCGCTACGTATAATCGCGGCAGCGGCAGGGTATATGTGAGCGATATATATACGGACGAGCTGACTGAAATGAGGGCAATGGACATAGGTATCCCGGTAAGAAACGGGCCTGACGGCAAAGTCGTCGGCGGCATAATGACAATAGTAAATGTGGATGAGTTCTTTAAATTCATTACAGAGATGAGCTTTGCCAGAACTGGCCATGGAATGATTATTAATTCCGCAGGCAGATCCATTATCTGCCCTCTTCTTCCTCCCGACAGACATTCTGTCAGCCAGTCCCTTGTTGCTCAGTTTGCAGGTACCGGTGGAGGGTGGATTCTTGCAGATGATGACCTCCACGGCGGAAAGCACTCAGTAATCGGCTTTAGTCAGTTAAGGTACCTGAATTCTCTGGGTAATGACAGTCTCGGAGGCTACAAATGGTACACCTTTATCAGACAGGACCCTGCAGAGACGTTTGCGCCAGTCAGAAGCCTCATGGTAATGCTTTTTGTAGTTGAGTCCTGCCTTGTTTTATTAATATGCGCCATTGGTGTCTATCTCGTCAGGCGGCTTCTGTTAAACCCGGTTGATTCCATACATAATGGTGTTGAACAGATAAAAGCGGGACATCTTGATTACAGGATTGACATAAAGACCGGTGACGAGCTCGAGTCTCTTGCAAATGGATTTAACAGGATGGGTGAATCTTTAAAAGACCTTTATCATAATCTTGAGGAAAAGATAAAAGAGAGGACATCGGAGCTGGAGACAACGAAGAATTACCTTGAGAGCATACTGAAATATTCGACAGACATGATTATTACAACTGATCTCGACGGTCGCATTGTTACGTTTAATGAAGGGGCAGAGATGATGCTTGGTTACATCAGGGATGAAGTCATCGGAACTCACATGTCTGATTATTATTATAACAGGGAAGACCGCCGGACATTGCTCGGGATAGTCGGTGCAGGAAGGATGGTTGCCAATTATGAAACCCAGTTGATACGAAAGGATGGAAGACTGATAGATATCAGCCTTTCACTTTCTGAATTGAGGGATGAAACCAATGATGTAATTGGCACTGTTGGAATCAGCAAGGATATTACCGAATGGAAACTGGCGCAGAACAAACTGAAGGAGTACTCTCTTGAACTTGAGACAATGGTTGAAAAGAGGACGACAGAACTGGTGGAGAGCAAGGCACATCTTGAGGCCATGCTTGGCGGCATAGCGGAAGGGGTGGTCTTTGTGGACAGTAATAACAGGATTACCCTTTTAAATGATGCCGCTGAGAAGATATTTGATATCCACAGGGATGAATGGTATGGCAGGGATTTCAGGGATGCACATTCAGAAAAGGCACATACAAAGGCTCTTGAGCTCATATCAGAGATGAAGGCAGGGATTATAAAATCATATTCCTCTGAGATTAAGGCCGGAGAGAAGACAGTTCTGGCTCACTTCTCCCCTATTATGCACGATCAGGAATATCTGGGGATTATATTTATTGCCACAGATATAACCGGCATGAAGAGACTTGAGACTGAGCTCCAGACATCTGAGGAGAGATACCGTGACCTTGTTGAGAATTCACCTGAGATGATACATTCAGTAAACAGAGAAAGGTTATTTATCGGTGTTAATAAGACTGAGCTAAACATACTCGGGTATTCACTTGAAGAAATGCTGAGGATGAGGCTTGAGGATATAGTTACAGAGGAACATAAGGATCAGGTCATAAAACATATTGAAAAAGTAATACATGAAGGATGGAGTAAGACAGAGGCCAGGTTTATAGCAAAGGACGGCAAAATCATTGATGTTGAGATAAATGCCTCAGCCCTATATGATCCGGTAACGAATCAATTTGTCCGGACAAGGGCATTTGTCAGGGATGTTACAGAGCTCAGGAGGCTGCAGACAGAGCTTGTTCAGGCTGAAAAGCTTGCCCTTGTCGGGAAAATGTCATCTGCTGTGGCGCATGAATTAAGAAATCCCCTCGTTCCTATCGGCGGTTTTGCCAATCTTATATTTAAAAGACTTGGGGATGAATCGCCTCTCAGGAAATACGCCGGCATTATAGTCAGGGAAATAGACAGGCTTGAAAAGCTGCTTCACAATATCCTCTATTTCACCAGGGACAAGAGGCCTGAATTAAAACCCTGCAACCTTAATGATATTATCAATGACCTGCTGTTTTTCTACAAAGACACATTTGAAGAACACAACATAAGCCTCAGCATAGATTTGTCGCCGGAACTGCCATTGGTAAGCCTCGATCACTCCCTTATTAAACAGGCACTGATCAACATTATTATTAATGCAATTCAGGCCATGGAGGCAGGGGGGTTACTGACTGTTGAGAGCAGATTAAAAAGTGGACGCGACACTCTCAGCGCTGTTGTCATGGTCACTGACACCGGCCCGGGTATTCCGAACGAAATCATGGATAAAATATTTGACCCATTTTATACGACCAAGATTCGGGGGCTTGGCCTGGGGTTGTCTCTTACACGCGGGATTTTAGAGTCACATGGGGGAGAGATTGAAGTGGAAAGCGCTGAGGGGAAAGGAAGCACCTTCACGATAGTCCTGCCTGTCTCCGGAAGACCTGTGGAGTAAAGGGTATTGGACTTCTCCGTCAGTTTCACAAAAGGCCAACGGCGTCCCTGGCCTCATTAAGAACTGTCCTGGCGACTTTGCGGGCGCGTTCGGCGCCTGCATTCACTATCTCATTTATAAGAGCAGGATTATCTGCATATTTAATACGCATCTCGCGAATAGGTTCCATTTTTTGAAGAAGCGCGTTGTTAAGCCATTTTTTACAGTCAATGCAGCCTATTGCCGCAGTCCTGCAGCCCGCGTCCACCTGTTTGATAATATCCTGGGATGAATATACCCGGTGAAGGGCAAATACAGGACATACCTCAGGATTACCTGGATCTGTTCGTTTAATACGTTTTGGGTCAGTCACCATAGTACGGAGTTTTTCCCATACCTCCTCCTTTGAATCAGCCAGGTAAATTGCGTTATTATAGCTCTTGCTCATCTTCCTGCCATCAGTACCCGGGATCTTTGGGAACTCTGTCATAAGCGGCTGGGGCTCAGGGAATACAGGTTTATAGAGGAAGTTGAATCTCCTGGCAACCTCTCTTGTCAATTCAAGATGAGGCAGCTGGTCAATGCCAACAGGAACAAAGTCAGCCTTATAAATGAGGATATCCGCTGCCTGAAGCAATGGGTAACCAAGAAATCCATATGTTGACAGGTCTCTGTCTTTCAACTCCTGTTGCTGTTCCTTATAAGTCGGCACCCTCTCAAGCCATGGTAAGGGTGTGATCATTGAGAAAAGTATATGAAGCTCGGCATGCTCCGGAACATGTGACTGTATGAATATTGTGCACTTGTCAGGACTGAGCCCTGATGCAAGCCAGTCTGCGAGCATGTTATGGGAGTACTCTCTCAAACTGCCGGTTTTTGCATAATCAGTGGACAGGGCGTGCCAGTCTGCAACGAAAAAAAATGACTCATATTCATCCTGGAGCCTCATCCAGTTGTCAAGGGCGCCGCTGAAATTTCCAAGATGAAGCTTCCCGCTTGGCCTCATACCGCTAAGAACACGTTTTTTCATCAGAACCCCACCCCCACTTCATTTTTCAGCTCATTGCTCATTGCTTTCCACTCATTGCTTAAAAAACAGGCATCCCTGCAAACAACCTTGTCAACACGCTCATTATCGGCCATATGACATGCGTCATAAAACCAAATGGATTCAAAAAGACGAGAAATGAAATAATCAGCAGCCCGTACGGTTCCAGTCTTCCAAGAAACTGGGCCTGTTTGTATGGTAGCAGGCCGGCGAGTATCCTGCTGCCGTCCAACGGAGGCACAGGAATAAGATTGAATACTGCAAGTACAATATTCCACTTTATACCCTCTTTTAACATAAGGATAAGGGGAACTGCAATATATGAAAGGATCCCTGATCCCGCTGATATATTCACGGATTGCGTGACAAGGACCTGAAATAAAATGCCGCAGACTAATGCCAGTGCAATATTTACACCCGGTCCTGCAGCCCCAACCCATATCATGTCCCTTTTGGGATTTCTGAGATTAGCAAAATTTACAGGTACCGGCTTTGCCGATCCTATAATAAACCCGGCGAATATGTATGTTATAATGGGTAACAGTATTGTACCGAATGGATCAATATGGGCTATCGGATTTAAAGTCAGTCTGCCGGCATATTTGGCGGTAGGGTCACCGAATTTGTATGCCACCCATCCATGTGCAGCCTCGTGCAGGGTGATTGCCAGTACAACCGGTATAGCCATAATGGCAATATCATGAATAAATGTATTAAAGTTCAACTGGAAACGCTCCTATGTACGCGTCATTCCCACGGAAGTGGGAATCCAGAACCAGGCCTCGTTCTGGATTCCCGCTTCCGCGGGAATGATGTTTTCACAATCCTTTGTGAGCCTGAGGCTCATGACGGTTCGTCTGCAAATGACAATTATCCCTGTATATCCCGTACCTGCACAAGGACCTCATCAGGATTTACGCTGTCACCTTCGGACACATAAATCTTTTCAACTATACCTGATATGGGTGTGTGAACCTCGTTTTCCATTTTCATGGCCTCTACGATCAGGACTGTATCACCAGCCTCAACCTTGTCTCCAACCACCACCTTTATCCTGACTACTGAGCCAGGCATCGGGGTCGTAACATCACCCACCTCTCTTGCCTTGGGTCTTATAGAATGACCTGTGGCCCTAGCATCAATTACGCCGGATACGCTTGGCACCACCTCAACCAGTGATTCAACCAGTACCTCCTGCAGCATATCATCAACATAAATAAAAAACGGCCTCCCCCCTTCACCAGGATGTCCCATCCCTCCGACCTTTACGTGGTATCTCTCGCCATGCAGTTTGATGTTAAATTCACTTGGTGCGAGGTGGGCAATGGCAGCCTCATCCTCAATCTCCGGTACAGTCCCTGTTTCATGTGATACAGCCTCCTCAGGTGGTATGCCTTTTGACCTTGCCTCAAAGAAATCAATGGCTACCTTGGGAAATAACGCATACAGAAGAATATCATCTATGTCACGCGCCTTGTTTCCTACTTCAGCGGTGAGTTTTTCGAGTTCAGGTTCAAGCAGGTCAGCCGGCCTGCGTTCGATAAATTCTTCATCACCTATAGCCTTCTTCCTGATTGTTTCATCTATTGGCGCAGGTGGTCTGCCATAAAGCCCCTTCAGATAATTCCTTGTCTCAGTGGTAATCACTTTGTATCTCTCACCTGTTACTACATTGAGAGCTGCCTGTGTACCCACTATCTGGCTCATTGGTGTTACAAGGGGGGGGTAACCAAATTCCTTACGAACCCTCGGAACCTCCTGAAGCACCTCTTTCATCTTCCCGAGGGCCTGTTGTTCGCTCAACTGTGATGCAAGGTTTGAAGTCATTCCGCCGGGTATCTGGTAGATGAGGACTGCAGGGTCCACGCCGGTATATTCACTCTCAAACAGCCTGTAATTCTTTCTTATCTCCCTGAAGTAATCAGAAATCTCAGATACAAGCTCCATGTTAAGATCAAGAAAATATCTGGAAGAACAATTAAGAATATTGGCAAATGTCTCAACAGGGGGTTGGGACGTCCCGGATGCCATGGCAGAAACTGCAGTGTCCACTATGTCAATTCCGGCCTCAACAGCCTTGACATAAGTTGCCACAGACATGCCGCTTGTATCATGGGTATGGAGATGAAGCGGAGCGGATATGGATTTTTTCAGTTCACTTATAAGATCAAACGCATCATACGGGGAGAGAAGTCCGGCCATGTCTTTAAGACATATGGTATCGCATCCCATGTCCTCTAATCTCTTTCCCAGATCAACGAAAAGGGTGTTATTGTGCACTGGACTTATTGTATAGCAGATTGTTCCTTCAACCTTTCCACCACTTTTCAGTGTAGCCTTTACAGCCGTTTTGATGTTTCTGAAGTCGTTCAATGCATCAAATATCCTGAAAATATTAATGCCGTTCTCAACCGCACGTTCTACGAATTTCTCAACTATGTCATCCGCATAGTGCCTGTATCCAACGAGATTTTGCCCGCGAAGCAGCATCTGGAACGGGGTGTTGGGCATATGCTCCTTCAATAACCTTATCCTCTCCCAGGGGTCCTCCTTAAGGTATCTCATGCTCGAATCAAAGGTGGCTCCTCCCCACATTTCAACAGACCAGTACCCTGCCTGGTCTATCTTTTCAGCAATGGGAAGCATATCAGATGTTCTGAGGCGGGTAGCCAGCAGCGACTGATGAGCATCCCTCAGCGTCGTGTCAGTAATATGTACCTTACGTTTCTTATTTTTCAATGTCCGCTCTCTTTCTTAGTTGGCGAAATCTTTGCCAACAATGCCCGTCCTGCGTAGTTAATGCTCAAAATGCCCAGGTGCAGGGAAGGACATGAGATTTGAGGCGAGGCGTACTGTGTTGTACGTTGAGTCTCAAATCTTATGTCCTGACGCCGCACGACCCATTGCATTTGCCTTCGGCGCAATGGGTACCCCGCATTTTTCAGCGTTAACTACCTATCTGTGGGTGTGTGCCGCGATTGCCGTTGCAATGGCATAAACCAGATCTAATCTGTCATTCTCATCTTCATACACAAGATCGTTAAGGTTGTTGTCAATATAGTGCGTATCAAAATCACCCCTGCGGAATTTATCATCCCGCATTATCATCCGGTAAAAAGGAATTGTAGTCTTTACACCCCTGATAACAAATTCATCAAGGCTCCTTGCTGTCCTGTTTACAACCTCATCCCAGTTCCGGCCCCATACAGTAAGTTTGGCAAGCATGGAATCGTAGTACGGGGGAACAAGATAACCCCGGTAGACGTTCCCGTCAATTCTGACCCCAAATCCTCCAGGTGAATAATATGCCGTGAGCCTGCCTGTTACAGGGAGAAAATTATTTTTTGGGTCTTCTGCGTTAATCCTGCACTCAATTGCAACGCCGCTTATTTGGATGTCATTTTGATTAAATGCGAGCCGTTCACCCGCAGCAATCTTTATCATTTCCCTGACTATATCAATCCCGGTAATCTCTTCAGTAATTGTATGTTCCACCTGCACGCGTGTATTCATCTCAAGAAAATAGAAATTCCTGTTCCTGTCAACGAGGAATTCAATGGTACCGGCATTGGTATAACCAGCAGCCTTTGCAGCAGTGACAGCAGCCTGCCCCATCTTTTCCCTGAGTTCAGGGTCGAGAAAAGGTGATGGAGCGACCTCAATCAACTTCTGGTGTCTCCGTTGTATAGAACAATCACGCTCTCCAAGGTGGACAATATTTCCATAATTGTCAGCGAGGATCTGAAACTCAATGTGCCGTGGCGCGACAATGTATTTTTCAATATATACGTCATCCCGTCCAAATGCCTTTAGTGCCTCTGACCTTGCCTGTTCATAACCCCGTTTCAGGTCATCCGGGGTCTGACAAAGACGTAATCCACGGCCTCCTCCGCCTGCAGAGGCCTTAAGCATTACGGGATAACCTGTCTCTGAGGCAATACTGGCAGCCTCATTAAAAGAAGATATGCTATGGTCTATGCCTGGTACGACAGGGACCCCTGCCTTCATCATCATCTGCCGTGCCAATATCTTATCCCCCATCTCCCTGATTGCCCTCGGAGATGGACCTATAAAGGTAATGCCATTTTCCTGACACGCCTCGGCAAACTCATGATTCTCTGCAAGAAAGCCGTATCCAGGGTGTATGGCATCTACCCCCCGTTGTTTGGCAAGGTCAATTATCCTGTAAATGTTCAGATAACCAGCAACGGGTCCCGGACCAACGAGACATGCCTCATCAGCCTTTTTGACATAAAGCGTAGTAGCATCAGCCTCAGAATGAATGGCTACTGTAGCTATATTAAGTTCCCTGCAGGATCTTATGATCCTGAGGGCAATCTCTCCCCTGTTGGCAATCAATACTTTTTTAAACATAATAGGTTCGGGTTTTTTTAGAAGCCTTTGAGTCTGTCAATTTTATACTATCGGGGTAGTGCCGTCAAGGATTTGATAGCGATTCAATAATAGCGGCTGCGAGGAGCGGGACCATAATTTCATGATGACCTGTAAGAGTATAGCCCCTGCCTGACCCACCTATGGCTGGTCTGCGGACTACATTGGTCAGAGGCCGGTAATGTTGAATAAAGTCCATGTTGACAGTTGAGAAATTTTGTACCTTATGACCAAGATTTCTGGCAAGGCTTATAGACTTAAGGAATACCTCAGGCAGTATGACTGCAGAACCAATGTTGAGATAGACCCCCCCTTCAAGCCTGGATACCACGCCTGCGAACAGAGAAAAGTCTCTCATACTGCCTTCACCGGTGGCTTTTCCATCCATTTGGGGATGTATATGTATTATGTCAGTCCCAATACCAACATGCACTGTTACAGGGATTCCCAGCCTCGCGCCGGCAGCAAGTATACTGAGGTTCTTAAACGGGAAACGTGAATTATTGATCATTTCTCCTATGGATATTCCTATTCCCCAACCTTTTCCTGCCCCTTTTTTTATGGCATTATTCAGGTACTTTCCCGTCTCCTCTGCCATACCGAATGTCCCCCTGGACAGTTCGGCATCAACATCTTCTGAAGTGGTGCCTGCAAAGGCGATCTCAAAATCATGCACAATACAGGCGCCGTTCATTGCAACAGCATGAATAATCCCTTTCTCCATAAGGTCAATAATCACAGGACTCAGTCCCACCTTAATCACATGCGCCCCCATCGAGGCAATGACTACTTTCTTATTATTGCATGCAGAAGCAATCAGTGCAGCTATCTCTTTAAGGTCTTTTGCAGCCAGCATGTCAGGTAAACTGCTCAGGAAGTCCGAGAATGCGTTGCCGCCTTTCGCAGGTTTGGCAAAGTCACCAACGCTGACCTTGCTCTTTCTTGACTTGATAGAATATGTCTTCAGCTTTCTTGAAGATAACGGCCTAAACTTCATATCTACATTTACCTCCCTGAGAATGTATTATATTATGCAACCTCCTGAAGGAGACGCTCAAAAATACCCAGGTGCAAGGAAGGGCGTAAGATTTGAGCTGAGGCGTACTGTGTTGTACGTTGAAGCTCACATCTTACGCCCTGACGCCGCAGATGGGTATTTTTCAGCGTCTCCTAATATCGCCACATTAGTCCTGCAATTATCCCCTTCCGTGAATGATAATCAAAATTAAGAAGGAGCCTGCGGTTCATCTCAAGGCTGAGTCCCCCAAGGAATGTCATTATATAATCTTTATCAACCTCGCCCCAGGATTCTCCATATTCAGCCTTTTGGACACAGATTCCTCCTGTGTCACGGTACGTGCAGTATTCTTCTGAAAAGACATAAAGACGGGCCGTCTTCTGTTCTGCAAGGCCTAACCCGGTATTTATATAAAGAGAAGTGACAATAGGAAGCCTGAAACCAAATTTACCAAAGAGCTCCCACTCATCCCCATCATTGAATCTGCCCTCAGGGACACATTTTTTCCTGAGTTCATTCTCAGGACCTGATTTGCTGTTAAAGTAATCACATTGTCCGGTCAGTGTCTCTTCTGTTTGTACATAACTCCACGGGGCATCAGTTGTAAATTTGGAGGAGAGACCGATTAAACCGTATCCGAAATAAAAGTCAGTCCCGATTCCGAGACTGGCGCTCTGCTTTCCCATATCAATCAGGAGAGATGCAGCTACGGCTGAACTGGTGACAATCAGGACAAACAAAACTATAGTAAAGGCTCTGATAATATTAATAAGATAAGAGTGATACGACATTATAGCCGTCCAGCTTGTTTCTTCCCCTGAGTTCTGTAAGCTCAATTAAGAAGGCAACCCCATGAATAATACCGCCAAGCTTTTTCACAAGCTGAACAGTGGCCGATACAGTGCCGCCGGTAGCAATAAGATCATCAACAATGAGAACCCGCTCACCCGGAGCTATCGCATCCTGATGTATCGCTAAAGAGTCTGATCCGTATTCCAATTCATATTTTGCTTCATAGACATCGCTCGGAAGTTTACCAGGTTTCCTTACCGGGACAAAGCCCGCCCCAAGGCGATATGCTACAGGCGCACCAAGGATAAATCCGCGCGATTCCATCGCAACAACCTTCTGTATGCCGTCTCCCTCGTAGAATGAGCCGATTTTATCAATTACCCGTTTAAATCCACCTGCATCCTTGAGAAGAGTCGTAACATCATAAAACAGAATCCCCTCCTTCGGAAAGTCGGGAATCTCACGAACTTTTGCCTTTAAATCCATTTCTTCACCTCCACTTTATCTACAGGATTTCATCCTTCTTAATTGACCTTTTTGCAATTATCGAACGAAGTTTGCTGAGCGCTGACGACTCAATTTGTCTTATCCTTTCACGGGTTAGTCCGAACTCAGGCCTGCTTCCTATTTCTTCAAGAGTCATAGCCTCCTGTCCTTCAAGGCCGAATCTGAGACAAATAACCTCCCTTTCCTTCGTCCTGAGCTGTTTAAGCCATTCATCAATTTCTTCCCGCATACTGATGCCTTCTGCTATCTGAGAGGGAGACATTATAGTGTTATCCGCTATAACGTCCATCAATATATTTGCCTCTTTGTCGCCTACCGGAGTCTCAAGTGAATATGTCCTCCGTATGAGTTTCTTAAGATCTTCAACATCATCCGGCGGGATGTTCATCTTGTCTGCAATCTCTTTCTGTGACGGCTCCCTCCCTAACTCCTGTATCAACATTTCTGAGACAGACAGGTACCTGTTAATATGTTCAGCCACATGTACAGGGAGCCTTATTGTCTTTGTCTGATTAATGATAGCCCTCTCAATTGACTGCCTGATCCACCATGAGGCGTACGTGCTGAACCTGAATCCCTTTGTATAATCAAATTTTTCCACTGCCTTCATGAGGCCTAAATTGCCCTCTTCTATAATGTCTGCCAGGGGCAGCCCCCTGTTTAAATATCTCTTGCCAATATTGACTACGAGCCTGAGGTTGGCCTCGATCATCTTCTCACGTGCCTTCTCATCACCTTTTTCTATCTGCGCTGCGAGGCTCTGCTCTTCTTCAAAGGTCAGGAGTGATGTGTGACTGATTTCATGCAGGTATGATCTTATTACGTCTAACTCTGTACTGCCTTCATCTTCTCCGGTCTTTTCATCTTCATCCCCGTCGCTGGTATAGCTAACAGTATCACTATCTGTTTCATCGGGCTCCAGGACATCAATATCCTCATCAAGAGTATCATCTTCTTGATCCTCTGCATCCGGATCCTGCTGATTGAATTTATCGCCTTTTATTATCTTTGTGGTCTTGTCAGATTTATTGGATTTATTCGTTCTCATGATGCAAATCCCGGGTTATTTTGGTCGGGGCGAGAGGATTTGAACCTCCGGCACCATCGTCCCGAACGATGTGCGCTACCAGGCTGCGCTACGCCCCGACAGTTGACGTTGAAAAGCACTCATCTGCGGCGTCAGGAGTAAATATTTGAGCTTCAACGTACAACACAGTACGCCTCAGCTCAAATATTTAGTCCTTCCTTGCACCTGAGTGCTTTTGAACGTCAACTCATTACAGCTTTCGCTGAAAAATGCCGGGCACCCATTGTTACGAAGTAAATGCAATGGGTCTTGCGGCGTCAGGACGCTAAATTTAAGACTCAACGTACCACACAGTATGCCTCGCCTTAAATTTAGCGTCCTTCCTTGCATCTGGACATTTTTGAGCGAAAGCTGAAGCTTCATTTCCAACAGTACCCTATATTAATTGAGCACTGGATTATTGTCAACAGATTGGCTCGTGGGGGAGACTGAAGGTTTTTGCTACTTCTGCGCAGTATACCTTGCCTTCTGCGATGTTTAGCCCCTTTGCGAGAGGAGCGTCCGTTTTAATTGCATTACTCCAGCCCTGATTAGCCAGTTTGACAATATATGGCAAAGTCGCATTGGTCAGGGCTATTGTCGAGGTGCGCGGGAAAGCTCCCGGCATATTGGAGACGCAGTAATGTACCACTCCGTCAGCAACATAAACGGGATCAGAGTGAGTCGTCGGTCTCGAGGTCTCAATGCAGCCACCCTGGTCAATGGACACATCCACTATCACTGACCCCTGTCTCATCCTTCCAACGAGCTGCCTGCTAACCAGTAGAGGGGCCTTTGCCCCTGGTATCAGGACAGCGCCTATTACAATGTCAGATGTTAATACCGACTCTTCTATATTGTGCCCGTTCGAGGACAGAGTCATTATCCTCCCATCGTGTATATCATCAATGTGTTGCAGTGTCTGAAAGTTATTGTCAAGCATGACTACCCTGGCACCAAGGCCAGCTGCTATTTTTGCCGCATTTCGACCCACTGTCCCTGCTCCAAGTATTGTAATTTTACCAGGCAGTACGCCGGGTATTCCGCTGATAAGAACCCCGGATCCTCCACGGGCCCTTTGCAAATGATAGGCGCCTGCGATGGATGCAGCACGACCGGCGATTTCACTCATGGGAATCAGTAGCGGCAGGGCACCATTGTCAAGCTGAACCGTTTCATAGGCTATAGCAATAACTCCGCTCTTAATGATAGCTTCAGTCAGTGCACGGTCTGCTGCAAGGTGCAGGTACGTAAATAATATCTGTCCTTTTTTCAACAGGGGGTATTCCGGGTTTAGGGGTGCCTTGACCTTTACGATCATATCCGATGCACCAAATACTTCCGTGGCTGAGCCTGCAATGATTCCACCGGCTGCAGTATACTCTTTGTCTGATATACCGCTTTCTGAACCGGCACCGCTCTGTATCAATACAGTATGGCCATGGCTGATCAAGGCGCTTACACCAGCAGGGGCCATTGCCACCCTGAATTCCTGCTCCTTTATTTCCAAGGGAATGCCAATTTTCATTTGTTGTTCTTGTAAGGCAGGATCAAATGGATCTGGTGTTTATTTAAAGAGACAAAGTCGGCAATGTATTTCAACTGTCCATCTGAGATGGAAAAGCATTCTGCATTTTTAACAGGGACGAATATGTCAGTGTTATCCCCTCCAAGTGTCCTGTTTAGAAAATCAGTAAGCCTTCCGCTTTTAGGGATAAAAACGTCCCCGATTATCTTAAAGTGATGTGTAAAAATGATGACACGCAGGGCTTCTTTATCTACATGAAGCGGCCTTTTTTTTTCAGATTCCACTGTTCCACCCCCCCTTATATTTAAGTAACTCTAAATAAATCTCTTTCAAAAATCAAGCAGATTAACAGTATGACAATGATTTATTCAGCTTTTGTCATTGCTGTGCCCTATCAGCCAGTAAACAATACCGAGTGCGAGTACGATACCTCCGAGTACAAGGATGTCTGCAAACTTTTCTGTTGAAAGAGTTGCTATCAGTATCTTTCTTATAACTGCAGCAATGGCCAGTGTAAGAAATGCAGTGACGGCAAATTTACCGCCTTTCAGGTGATGAATTTCACTATTGAGAAGCTCTCCAATGGCCCAGATAATCAGCAGGGTACCCAGTACTTTTAATATGCCTGTCTCTATGCTTATTGCGCCGGTTGTGATGCCATAAACTTCATAGCAGACAAAGCCAAGAACGAAAACAGATGTCAATATTAAAACAGCAAGGAGAAACAGATCAAGGCTGAAGGCGAAACGTCTGGCATACTCTATCATGGTATATTCCAGCCTTCTCGGAAGAATAAAAGACCTTAACTCCTCCTCCCTGTAGGAAATGGTCATTATATCGAGATTCATGTCAATAATCTTGTCCACAGAGTTTATCAGGACGTCCCTCTGCCGGCTGCAGCCGAACTCATCCGTAAGGAGCTTAAAACAATATTTTCTGACAAAACTGATCGAAGAGTTGACATAGTGACCAGGCAAACCAATCCTTACGTGAACCTCGCCAATCCTGTTTAATCTTCTGAGATACTCTTCATTATAGTCGCCTTCAAAAAGCCTTATGAACCATTGCCTGACTTTTTCCTTATGGTTGGCTATAGTACCCTCATCCTTCAGGAATGATGACACACTCTTGAATCTGAGGATATAGTCATAGAATTTTGAAATGAAATCATAAGAGTTTTTCTCTATAAGGTCTCTCAGGCTTAAGAGGTTTTCTTCATCCTGTTCAGAAAAAGAATACGACTTTTTAACATCTTCCATGGTTTCCATAAATAGGACTCCTTATTTGACATCAGCATGTTGTTTAATAAGGTGGATTATAGCGAGAAAATATTATAACATATTCAGCAGACAAATATGATAGAAACAAATTTCAGGAAGATAGCCGTAGCCGTAGACGGATCCTTTCACGCAAGCATAGCTGCCAGATACGCCTGCATATTAGCCGGTGGACTTCAATCAACATTATATGCGGTTACTGTAATTACAGATGATATGAATGAAAGGGATGAAAAATCAGCATCGTATTCTGTTGCAAGGATAATTGACGAAGCAAGAGAGCATGGGGTTGATGTGGCAGAAGGGGTCATATTAAGGGGTGATGTTATCATAGAACTCAGTAAGTTTGTCAGGGATAACGGAATTGACATGCTGATTTTATCTACGAGAAGGCCCCAAAAGGAGCGGCGTTTCTTTGTCAGGTCTGTTACAAGTCGTCTCATGACCAGTGTGTCATGCAATGTCCTGGCAATAAAAGTGTCTCATCCTGGTCGTTCATTAAGGTCAAAACGGGTGCTTGTGCCTGTCATTGGTGATGGGTACATGGATAAACAACGGTCAGACATAATTGCCGCAATTGCCGGCAGATTCAACTCCAGTATTACTGTCTTTCATGTTGAGGAGCTGTCTGCCCAGGGTATAAATAGACTGGAGAAGTTTCAGCAGGACATACTGATTGAAGCGGGGGGAAAAAAGATTTCATCATTTATGAAAGTGTTAAGGACCCGTGGAGTTCATGCGTCTGAGAAGATTGTTACAGGCAGAAGGGTCCGGGATGAGATTATTTCTGAGGCATCGCACCATAAATATGATCTTATTGTACTTGGAACTACAAAAAGAAATATCCTGAAAAAGGCCGTATCCGGCAATCCGGTTGAAGAGATATTGAGGGATACGCCGTGTGATGTAATGATATTGAACTTTAAAGAGCGTTCTCAATAACTATTTCTTACATTTGATGGCAATACAGTCATTAACGTCAGATGAAGTATATAAGGCCCTTCATACCACTCCCTCCGGCCTTGATGAAGATGAGGCGTCCGCGAGGTTAAGGGTATTTGGTTTAAATATGATTCGTGAGACCAGGAAAATGTCCCGGGTTCGCAGAGTTGCAAGACATTTTATAAATCTGTTTGCCCTCCTTTTGTGGGTCGCATCAATCACAGCCTTTACCGGAGAGGTTCTCAAACCTGGTGAAGGTTTCTTTATCCTCGGAATGGCCATAGTTGGTGTTGTTTTTATTAACGGAGTTTTTGCCTTTTATCAGGAGCACAAGGCTGAGAAGGCGTTTGCTGAGTTGAGAAAACTGTTGCCCTACATGGTCACTGTAATCAGGTGCGGCCGGGAAAGGGATTTGACAGCAAGTGAGATAGTTCCAGGAGATGTTGTACTGCTGCATGAAGGAGACAGGGTGCCTGCTGATATAAGGCTATTGGAAGTCTCAGAGATTAAGGTGGACAATTCATCACTTACCGGTGAATCAATACCGGTCAGGAGGGATTCAACAGTCCACCCGGATGTTGAACTGACTGACAGTCAGAACATTGTGTTTGCCGGCACATTGGTTGTACAGGGCAAGGGAAATGGGGTGGTTTTTGCAACCGGCATGAGTACTGAATTCGGAAAGATAGCAAGGCTGACGTCTGAGGTTGAAAGTGGCATGAGTCCGCTGGAACTCGAGATTTTACGAGTAACAAGAACTATTACAGCTATAGCCGTTGGTCTTGGTATTGTCTTCTTTGCGGCAGGTGTATTTCTTGGCAGGGGCTTCTGGGAAAACTTTATATTTGCCCTTGGGATAGTGGTTGCCAATGTTCCGGAAGGTCTGCTTCCGACTGTAACGTTGTCACTGGCTATGGCAAGCCAGCGGATGGCAGGAAAGAAGGCGCTTGTAAAAAAGCTGACGGCAGTGGAGACACTTGGTTCTGTTACTGTTATTTGTACTGATAAGACAGGCACCCTGACCCAGAATGTAATGTCAGTAGTAAATGTATTTGTAAACGGTGTATTAAAGGAAATTAAAAATGGGGATGAGGGTACATGTCCCGATGCCGGGATGCTGCTAAAAGGGAGCGCATTATGCAACGATGCATACTTAAGAGATGGCGTTGTTATCGGCGAACAGACAGAGAAGGCGCTCCTTGAGTTTGCACTGAGGTATATGGACGTTGGTGCATTAAGAAGGGATGAACCAAGACTCGCTGATCATCCCTTTGATCCATTCTGCAAGTGGATGGCGACACTCCACAGGAATGAGTCAGGGACACACATATATGTTAAGGGTGCTCCAGAGGTATTATTGCCAATGTGCACAAATGTGCTTCATGATGGGGATATAGTCGTATTTGATGAGGAAAGGAAGAAGGAGGCTAATGATGCACTCAAAGAGATGACAGGACATGCACTCAGGGTGCTGGCTGTAGCATACAGGGAATGTGGTAAGGATATACAGGGACAACTTCCGGATGACTGGCACGCTGATCGGGAGGAAATTAAGGATCTTGTATTTGCCGGTTTTGCAGGGATAGAAGATCCGCCAAGACCTGAGGTGCCCGATGCGATAAGAAATTGCAGGGAAGCTGGAATTAAGATTGTAATGGTTACTGGAGATAATCCTGAAACAGCACGGGCCATTGGAAGAGAGATAGGGATGTTTCATGAACCCGACATCATTACCGGTGCTGAACTAAGGGGTATGAATCATAAAGATATCATGAACTGCCTTCTCAGGAGTGAGATTGCGTTTGCACGCGTAACTCCGGCTGATAAGATGACTATAGTTTCAGCCCTGAAGGATTTAGGTGAGGTGGTTGCTGTAACAGGAGATGGAGTCAATGATGCACCTGCATTGAAAAGGGCTGATATTGGTGTTGCAATGGGGCTCAGCGGGACAGATGTAGCGAAGGAGGCTGCGGACATAGTACTTCTTGATGATAATTTTGCAACCATTGTGAGTGCGATAGAGGAAGGACGTGCGGTTTTTGAAAATATAAAGAAATTTACGACATATATCCTGAGCAGTAATATCCCTGAAATCATACCATATATAGCTTATATGATTTTTGGTATTCCCCTGCCATTGACGGTTGTGCAGATACTCGCAGTTGACCTTGGAACGGACATGCTTCCTGCACTGGCCCTTGGGGCAGAACCGCCTGAGCCAGGCATATTGAAGAGACCGCCAAGGTCAGTCAGGGAGAGGTTGCTTTCCATGACACTTATTGCGAGGGCATATTTCTTTCTTGGTCCAATAGAAGCAATTGCAGCTATGGCAGGCTTTTTCTGGTTCCTCTCATTAAATGGCTGGCAATGGGGCGACAAGCTTCCCTCGGATTCTATTCTTTATTTACAGGCTACAACTGTATGTTTGACAGGGATTATTGTTACTCAGATTGCAAACGTCTTTGTCTGCCGATCAAGGGTACTTTCCGTGTTTGCCATTTCACTCTGGATTAACAAATTCATCATCGCAGGTGTTGCAGTGGAAGTGGCAATAATCCTGTTTATAGTATATACCCCGCAGGGAAACGTTCTCTTTGGCACGAATCCCCTGCCATTAGCTGTATGGGCATTCCTTTTGCCATTTGCATTTCTACTGCTGGTATTTGAAGAAGCGAGAAAGGCCATTGTCAGGTTTATTGTACCGACTCGTATTTCATAATTGTATTATTATTAACAATAATGTTGCTGCAGTTTAATTATTTATAGAGTCTGCATATCTTCAAAGTCTTTAATACCCTATAATATCATATAGTTAAGTAATTATGGGTGTCTGGCAAGGAATTTGAAATATAATCGTATCAAAGGAGGCACAAGTATCCAATGAGTAAGACAAGGCAATTAGTAGTCATAGGAAATGGTATGAGCGGGATTGCGACTGTTGAGAGTCTTCTGAAAAAGACAAAGGATTTGGATGTTACAGTATTCGGGACAGAGCAATACTTCAATTACAACAGGATACTTCTGTCATCAGTACTTGCAGGAGAGTCAATGCCTGATGACATAATACTTAATCCTCAGGAGTGGTATGTTAAAAATAATATCAAACTTCATACAGGTACTACCATCATTAGAATTGACAGGGACAACAAGACCGTTGTAACAGACAGCGGCGAGTATTTCCCCTACGATACGCTTCTCATAGCAACCGGCAGTCATCCTTTCCTGCCCCCTGTTAAGGGGTTAAGGACAAGCAAGGGAGTTTTGTTGCCCGGTATATTTACCTTTAGAAATCTGGATGATACACAGGCTATGATGGAATGGGGACGCCAGAGCCGTAAAGCTATTGTTATAGGGGGAGGGCTTCTGGGATTAGAGGCAGCCACGGGCCTGGTTAATAATGGACTGGATGTGACAGTGGTTCACCTTATGGACAGACTCATGGAAATGCAGCTGGACTCAGAATCTGCAGGGATTCTGAAGAAGGAGATAACACGGCTCGGGATAAATGTCCTGCTTAACCATAGCGCTGATGAAATAATAACAGACGGGAATGAAATAAAAGGAGTCCGGTTTTCAAATGGGAGTGCCCATGAATCTGATATGGTCGTAATAGCTGCAGGAATAAGGCCGAACACTAAACTCGCGGCAGAATCCGGAATTTCCGTTAATCGCGGAATTGTAGTTGATGATTATATGCAGACAAGCGCACCTGGAATATATGCTGTCGGAGAATGTGTTGAGCACAGGGGAAATATATACGGGATAGTGGCTCCAATTTTTGAGCAGGCTAAGGTTGCAGCCGGTTCCATAATCGGGGATCGCAAAGACATATATAAAGGCTCGGTTATGGCAACAAAGCTTAAAGTTGCTGACATCCCGCTGGCGGCAATAGGCAACATAAAGCAGAGCGCAGGATGCGAGGAGGTCGTCTTCAGTGATGCAGGGGCATCTGTATACAGGAAGCTCGTTATTCAGGGGGGGATTGTTTCAGGCGCCATACTCATGGGGGATATGGAAGGATACGACCGATATCTTAAGCTGATACAGGACCAGGAAGATATATCCCTTCAAAGAAGGACCATCCTGTTTGATCATCCCGAAAAATTCAAGTCAGTTGCCTCAATGCCTGACAATACGACAATATGCGGTTGTATGGGGGTGAGCAAGGGTGAAATAATACAGGCCATAGAGGAACATGGATTGACAAGCATCCAGGGGATTTCTGAGAAAACAAGGGCATGTACATCATGTAAGGGATGCGCCCCGCTTATTGAGCAAATCCTGCAAAATGTCCTGGGTGGAGAATATGTCAGGAATGAAGGCTCGAAGATATTCTGTGACTGTATCCCTCTGACATGGGAAGATATCAAAAAGAAGGTCGCAGAACTTAACATAAAATCTGTCGGCAGGATTCTTCAGATTATGGGAAACGGGCATGGCTGTGCATCATGCCGTCATGGCCTTCATTATATGTTAACAGTATTGTACCTTGATGATTTTGAGAAGGAACCGGATACGATACCTTTAAATGACATGGTCCATGCCAATGTCCAAAAAAATGAGACATTCTCAGTTGTGCCACGGATCTACGGTGGTGTAATTACAACTGATGAGCTCCGGCTCATTGCTGATGTGGCTGACAGATATGAGGTACCGATGGTAAAGATTACCGGCGGGCAGCGAATAGATCTGCTTGGGATAAAAAGGGAACAGCTTCAGTCAGTCTGGTCTGATCTGAATATGCCGTCCGGGCATGCATATACGAAGGCAGTACGTACATGCAAGACCTGCGTCGGAGAGCTGTTTTGCAGATATGGGGTGAAGAATTCTGTTGAGCTCGGCATCAAAATGGAGAAATTCTTCCAGGGGATCCCATGTCCTGGCAAAGTAAAAATGGGGGTATCAGGGTGTCCGCGGAATTGCGTTGAGGTACGGGTAAAGGATATAGGTGTCGTGGGCATTCAGACAGGATGGGAGATTTATGTGGGTGGAAACGGAGGTGTGAAAACCAGGATCGCAGACCTTCTTACCGTAGTTGGGACAGAAGAAGAGGTAATCAACGTTTCTGAGGTTTTTATGCAATACTACAGGGAGAATGCAAGATGGACAGAGAGGACCGGTGACTTTGTAGAGAGGGTTGGTATAGTGCATCTGCGGGAGGTGCTCCTGGAAGATAAGGCGTGCCTGGTTGACAATTTAAGAAGCCGGATGAGGCAGGTTATAGCATCATATAAGGATCCATGGACGGAAGCACGGGAGGAAACTGCTTTATCCTGATAAGTCAGGATATTAAATACTATTGGTATAATCCCTTGGGAGCAGGATCTTAAAGGTGCTGCCCTTTCCATCTGTACTCTCGACCCCTATCTTTCCTCCGTGGGATTCCACGATTGCCCTGACAATGGAAAGACCAAGACCGCTTCCGACTGTCTGTCCGCGGCTTGAATCAACCCTGTAGAAGCGGTCAAATATCTTATTGATCTCTCCTTCAGGTATGCCTATACCCGTATCAGCCACATTAATAAAAACAAATCCATTTGAGTCCCCGAAATTTATGAAGATGGTTCCATCAGGTTTGTTATACTTGATGGCATTCTCAACAATATTGGTGCATGCCTCTGTCAGGCTTTCCCTGTCACCGGTCAGGAAGACGTCACTGCCGGTGCTGTTAATTCTTACATTTCTGCTGGCAGCAGCCGGCTCTACAAGCCTTACAACATCATCAATAATTTCCTTGATATTAATTGTTGACGGTCTGAGATTAACTGTCCTGTTATCCAGCCGGGAAATAGTAAGTATGCGGTCAATAATTTTGCACATCCTGTTAACGGCATCGCTTATTTTACGAAGAACATCTTTGTAGTCCTCAGCAGATCTTTCCCTGCCGAGAGTTACATCGCAGTAGCTCTTTATGATGGAGGTTGGCGTCCTGAGCTCATGAGATGCGTCAGAAAGGAATTGTCTCTGTCTGCCAAAGGAGTGCTCGAGGCGATTGAGCATCTTGTTAAAACTGCCGGCAAGCCCTCTTAACTCAAATACAGATTGTTGTGCATCAATCCTCTTATCGAGTTCCGTTTCAGATATCATGTCAATGCTGTCAGCAAATAATCTTATTGATCTCAACGCCCACCCTGTTATTAAATAAGTTCCTGCTCCGCACAGGAAAAAGATGATCGGATAGGTTATGATTACGATCTTTCTGAATGAACCCAGCATGTGATATGTATTTTGCAGGGTATCTGCAATCTGTATTGTCAACAGCCCCAGCGAGAATTGATAGGAAGAACTGACTACGCGCAACGGGACATTATTTGGGCCTGTTATCATGTCAAATTGTGGTTCAGATAAATTGTAGATGATCGGCAGGGATTCATTGCCGAGACTCAGCGATGGTGAACGGGCAATAATGATTCCATTGGCATCAATTACCTGGTAATAATGCCCTGATAATTTTTCTCCAAAATCCCCTCTTGCGGAACTGGATAATTCAATAAGTTCTACCTGCAATTGACCATGGCTGTCTTCAAGCCCAAGAAGGCTGGCAATGGTGTCCATAGAGGATTTTAAGTGGCTATCGGTTTCGGAGATAACAATGTTTTCCAACCTGTAATACAGGAAGATCTCAAGGGCGGTAAATACTACCGAAAAGACAATCAGGAACCAGATTACTAATTTTAGCCTTATTGAGTTAAACATAGCTGCATCATGCCCGGCTCGATTTAAGCATATACCCTGCCCCGCGGACTGTGTGAATTAATTTTTGCTCCTGGTCTTTATCAATTTTATTGCGAAGGTAATTTATATAAACGTCTACTACATTGGAATCCATGTCAGTATCTTCATTGTATATGTGTTCAACGATATCAGTCCGGCTTACTACGGTGTCTGTGTGATATGCAAGATATTCGAGCAAGGCGTATTCTCTGGCTGAAAGCGTAATCGGCGAGCCTCCTCTTGAGACCTGATGGCTTGAGGTATTGATCTCAAGATCGGCTACCCTGATTACAGATTCTTTGACAGAAGACTGGCGTCTGATGAGTGTACGTATCCTCGCCAGGAGTTCATCAAATATAAAGGGCTTGGTCAGGTAGTCATCAGCCCCTGTGTCAAGTCCCTTGATCTTGTCGAGTATGGCATCTCTTGCAGTCAGAAGGATTACCGGTGTGACAATTCCCTTTTTTCTGATATTGGTGAGCAGAGTCAGGCCGTCAATCTTCGGAAGCATGATGTCGAGGACTATGACATCAGCAGGGTAATTCTCGGCCATATACTGCCCTTCTTCTCCGTCATTAGCCTCATCAACGATATAGCCTGCTTCCTCAAGCCCCTTCTTGATGATAAATGCCAGGTCCTTCTCATCTTCAATTATTAAGATTCTCAACCCGTATCACCCCTTTTGCATCCGGCATTTTGCATATAAAAGCTCAATACATAATATATAATATTACTACAGCAAACGTCCCGGTTACAAGTGTTGCGGCTAATTCAAACAATCCTGCCTGTATATGTGCCTTTCTCATGACGTCCACCTCCTCTTAATGTTACCCCTATTATAGGAAGCGGAAGATTAAAATATAATTAAAACAGCTCAATTTATAAGGTAAATCGTACCCCCCAGTAGGTTGAAAAGCCTGCCGACCCATATCCCAGCGCCTCTTCATACCCCCTGTCAAACAAATTCTCGATCCTGCCGTATAACTCAGTATCTTTCCTGATCTTATAACTTGCAAATACGTTGGTTTTTGAGTATGCCTTGAGTGTCTCGGGTATACCATCAAAATCCGAGTCGAAATCAAGCCTCTTGCCTGTATAAATATACGATACATCAATTACGCTGCGCCTGGACGGTTTAATTGAAAGTGTGGCGCCATACTTGTTCAAAGGCCTCCTCAGGAGATAAGAATTTGTTTTTGTGTCTTCTGTTTCATTGTAAGTATAGTTTCCATTAAGACGTATAGACGGTGACATAATCCAGTCAAAATTAGCCTCAACACCCCTTGATGTTGCCTCTCCAATATTCCGGAGTGTTCCACTCCATTGAATTAAATCCTTAAAGTTATTATCAAAGTATGTCAATGATATCAATAAATTACTGAGGATTGTTTCTTCAAACCCGATTTCCCAGCCACTGTTTTTTTCAGGTTTGAGGTCAGGGTTACCGAATCCAGGCCAAAAAAGGTCATTAAGGGAAGGTCCCTTAAAACCTGTACCATAGTGGGCATACCACTTAAGTTCGCTAGTCTGGTTTACTGATGCCCCTATGCGGTATGTCACAGCACTCTCGTACAGACTGCTCTCATCCCATCTTATTGCGGCAAGAAGGAGCGCGGACGGATTAAGCCTTCTGCTGTCCTGTAAATACAGGGCATTGTTGGAAAGGGATTTTCTGTATGAGCCGCCTGATGAGGCTACTTCTCCGCCCTTATCCTGCCGCTCGTAGCCGAGAGTAAGCCGTTTACCATCAGTGCTTCTAATGTTTATATGCCAGTCAAGGGTTGCTGCATTTGTATTTAGATTGCTGCGGTTGTCAGGCGTGTCCTCGTCAAGCCCTTCAATCCGGTCGCCAGAACCTGATATGGAGATGTTATTGTCCCAGGTATCTGCATGAGAAGAGACCATATTAATCCCGAGGAGGCTCCATCTCCTGTTTGTCCTGTTATTGAGGTCATCACTTGCGGCATAAGTTGTATAGTCGAAACCATCTATTTCAGTCCTTGCTTCAGTTAACTGAGCAATAATGCCTATTGACCTGCCGGCGCGATGAATCCCGATTTTGGAAGAAATAGTCGTATTTTCATAGCTGTCATTTTCTGAGCCGGATGCTATTGTAGAGAAGCCCTCTGTGTCAAGACGTGATGCATTCAGGCTAATATCGTAGAAGTCCTTTTTTATACCGGTGGAAATACTTTCCTTTGTCGTTCCAAAACTGCCAGATTCAAAGGCAACAGTTCCGGCGGTAGAAGTCCCCTTCTTCGTAAATATCTGAATGACGCCCCCCATTGCCTCGGAGCCATACAATGTGCTCATGGGACTGCGTATAATCTCGATCCGTTCAATGTTGTCTATAGACAGGTCTGCAAAATCGAACAGCCCTGTTGTCGGACTGTTAGCCCTGATACCGTCTATCAACACAAGGGTTTGCGAAGAGTTGGCGCCTCTGATATATACAGACGATTGTTTACCGGTGCCGCCTGGTTGTACAACATCAAGCCCTGGGATCTCCCGCAACAAATCAGATACATTCGATATCCCCTTTTCAGAAATGTCTTGTGAAGTTATCAGTGTAACAGCAGCCGGTATTTCTGACCTGAGCATGCCTGTGCTTGTTCCAGTGACAATTATTTCATCTATGCGGACGCTTTCAGCAAAAAGCGTTCCGGGTACTATCATGCAGCTTAATAATGTGAAGATACGAAATACTGTTCTCATCTGATCCTGTCTCCTTTTCCAATAGTGTTTATTGTTATTTGTTTGCTCTCTTATTCAAGCCGGTATGTTATAGGCACTACAACATCAAGCTCCCTTAAATCCTTATGAAGGCCGGTTAACTTTCTTATCATCCCGACTGTTTTTACTGCAGCCTCATCAAGAATCCTTGATCCGGAGGATTTAACAACAGCTATTCCTGACGTTATTCCATCCTGTCCAATATAAAAATTGATGAATACCGTGCCTTCCATGCCTCTTAACCTTGCTATGTCAGGATAGAATTTTAATTTTTCTATCTCTTTTCTGAGATATTCAGCGAGGGCCAGCTTATCATATACTGTATTGATATTGTCGCCTTTGGATTTATTTACTGCATCACAATTGTCAGGACTGTGGCAGCCCTTATTATTAGCCGGGACGTTATCATCTGATGGTTCAGGGGTAATTTTTAAATCTGAAACTTCATTCTGGGAGGAACTCTCCTCAGGAGTGTCATCCTGAACATTTTGGACGATCTGATCGGCAGCAACTCCAGGTTCTGAGGCGGGTTCAGGGTGCTGTTTTGCAGCTTGAGAACTTATATTTGACTGTTTCCGCCCTTCTGCAACATAACCCCAGACAATTGAATCATCAGGACTGGCAACGTCATTCCCAATCATATTATTTGGGATGTATACAATGGCAGCAGCAATTGCCAAATGAGCTGAAAGTGAAATAAAGAGCATTAGTAATATCTTTCTGTTTATCACTGTCCATTACTCCATTTGTCAATCCCGGCATGCTGACATTGTGACCGGACTGGCGGGGTCAGACTAACTCTCGGAGAGCCTGATACTGGATTTTTGTCTACTATTACGCTACAGCCATATACATCAAGGATATTATCCTCAGTTATGACCTCATGAGGTATTCCAATGGCTGTAACCATTCCCCGGTTCATGAGCATTAGTCTGTCGCAATAGTGACTTCCGAGATTCAGGTCATGCAGCGAGACTATGATTGTCAGGTTTCTTTCCATATTCAGCCTTGACAGGAGGTTGAATATGTCTGCCTGATGTCCTATGTCAAGTGATGTTGTTGGTTCATCCATTATCAGTATAGCCGGCTCCTGGGCAAGCCCCCTTGCAATAATAGTCCGTTGTTTTTCGCCGCCGGATATGTCTGTTATTGCCCGGTCTTTTAATTCATCTATTCCTACCCATGTCATGGCGTCCAGGACTACTTTTTTATCATGGGCATCCAAAAAAAACCTCCCTTTTGAATGGGGGTATCGTCCCATTGATACTGTTTCCGCAACTGTATAAGGGAATAGAAATGATGATTCCTGAGGTATATAGGAGACAATTCCAGAGAGCGCATCCCTTTTGATGGCGTTCAAGTCAGTATCTCTCAGGTAAATTTGCCCTGACTGTGGTGTGAGAATCTTTGATATCAGTTTTAGGAGTGAAGACTTGCCTGCGCCGTTAGGACCTATTATTCCGAAGAATTCACCCTCATGAATATTGAATGATATCCCCTCTATTGTCCATTGATCTGAATATTTGAAATACAGGCCTTCAGCCCTGTATGCCGATCTCATACAAGCCTCCTTGTCCTGAGCAGGTACAGAAAGAATGGACCTCCTGAGATCGCAGTTATTATGCCGACAGGTATCTCGGCAGGCGACAACAATGTCCTCGCAACCGTATCAGCAACGGCAAGGAAGACGCCTCCGGCCAGCATGGAAACAGGCAGTATGAATCTGTAGTCATATCCAGCCAGCAGTCTTACTGAATGCGGGATCATTATTCCGATAAAGCTTATGGGTCCGCAAATTGCAACTGAGGCGGCAACGAGCACCGCCCCTCCGGATAAAATAAGTTTTCTTGTTCTATCAACATCCAGTCCAAGGGCAGATGCTGTTTCATCATCCATCGTAAGGATGTTTAATGCCTTTGCCTGAGAGAATAATATGGCTGCCCCTATCAGATAAAAGATAAAAGAAGCCAGTAAAGTTGGATAAGATGGCGAGCTTAAGTAACCCAATAACCAGAAAAAAATCTTATAGAGATTAAATGAGCGGCTGATTGAAACAATCAGCAGGATGGCTGCGAATATTATCGTGTTAACCATCACGCCTGAAAGGAGCATTGTATGGGGCGGGATCTTTTTTCCAATCGTGCCAAGTTTGTATACGATATAAAGCGTCAGCATTGCCCCGGCAAACGCAAAGACAATTGTTGCCGATATGCCGGCCATGCTTATGGTTATGCCTGAATAAAGGGCTACGATTACACCAAGCGCTGCTCCGCTTGATATCCCCAGGACATAAGGGTCGGCAAGCGGGTTTTTAAGAATTGCCTGAAAACCGGCGCCGGCTGACGCAAGTGCGCCTCCTGTAATCATAGCAAGAATGATTCGCGGCAGTCTGACCTGAAAAAGTATTGTCCTGACTGTTTCTGACTCAATATTGCCGGTAAGAAAAGACTTTATTCCTCTAAGTGCATCAATTGGTCCTAGTGCATCGGAGCCAAATAATAACAATGAGAGCAATACAAGAAGGGATATAAGTGATAAGAGGATTAACGAAGATAGCCATTGTCTTAGTGTTAATGTCTGCATGGAAATAATTTAAGGTCCTTCCGGGTTTAGCGTGGGTATAGGTCAAGACCGCCACAGAAAAAGTAGATAGCCGTCTTGAAATGTTCCTTATTCCGATAGCCACAAGCCCGGCGTTTAATGGACATGATTTTGCTGTTTAA